>NZ_JAEHBO010000064.1:0-31417 GCF_016483575.1 Bacillus cereus group sp. N12 | reverse complement strand
ATTTCTTTTAAACAAATAACATTATCTTATATTAACAAGATTATGTTCTGATTGTGCCAGCTGGTAAACTAATTTTTACAAGTTTAGGTTTTTTATACATATGTGAACCTCCTTCCCAGCGACCTTGAGAAACCCCAGTTCATAAATTAAGCTATTTCCTCAATTAGTTCGTTTTTTAATAAATCCTCAATGAATGCCTTGATTTCATCCTCAATATTTTCAACTTTATAATGAGACTTAATAGAATTCACAACATTTTCAATGGAATTTCCTGAACCAATTTTTTCCCAAACTAATTGACCTACCTCATCAAGCTTGAAAGCATCGTCTTTTAATAGTACATAAGCAGAATCATTTAGTACCCTGTATGTTGCAAATATATTTTGAGCAACTTTATTCATTATATTTTATCCTTTCTCAATAACATATTTTGGGTTTTTACATTTAAATCCTGGCAACAACGTATAACTTTTATTACATATTTTCTTAAATCCAATACATCATTTGTATTCTTGGGTTCAATCAAAAGATTCATATAGTCATCAATTAGGTTTTGATCACTATAATTAGCAGAAAATCTTTGTAACTTTTTATAAATCCACTTGTTACTTGGATTTGTTTCACCATGCATGCTCAGAAATCCATTAACAGCTTCATTTAATAATAATCTAGACATTATAAAAGCCGTTTCTTCCTCTTGTGAGGAAAGGGCCCCCTCAATGTCTTCAAGAATATTTCCATATGCTTCCGATTTAATAGAAGCATAGTAAAATGCTAGGTTTTCAAAATTAATATTCGAAAACAACTCATTAAAACTTTGTTGATTATATATTGGTTTTGCATATTTCAACCTATGTAATAAGTCATATTCGTTTAAAGAAAAAGTTTTAACTAAATTAGGATCAGCAGGATTTAAATTATTTAGTTTAAACAGAAGATTATCCCAATCTTTAAGTGTCCAATATTCATAGTCGTACCTGACACCATTATCAATGAAATTATTAATAAAATGGGTATCTTCTCTAAGTGATCTTCCTTGGTTTTTAGTATCTTCTATAGAAGGCAAATCTCCATCGATAATAACATATACATCGACATCTGAAGTTTTATTACCAAATCCTTCCATCAAAGAACCTGCAACATATACATATAGAACGTCTGATTTAACAAGATTTTCTAGAATAAGTTTTTCATTAATAGGTACTGTATTATGTAAGTCTAAACTCAATATATTTCCCTCCTGCTTTAATAGTTCTTTTAAATCCCTCTTACGTATATATGTTAATATATATACGTTGAAAAAACAACAAAAATTTACAAAAAAAACAGCATTTATGATAAAGTAGTATTTTTTTTTTATCTAAAGTATTGTATGTAGGGGTGTTTTGAAACTTATTAATAGATATCTATACTCTACATAATTGGGTAGCACCACACATCCATCAACTTAAAGGTAATGATTCTAATTTACCTAGTTAAAAATTTTTCTGGATATAACTTCTCATACGGGTTTTGTTGCAAAGTTTCTTAACAAGAAAAAAATTATGTTGCGTACAATTGAATGGTATGTAATTGCTGTAATTCATTGTATGTCGAAAAAACGCAGTTTGGTTGTAAACTGTGCTTTCGCTTATATAAAGCATGCATTGTTTCGATTCCTTCCAAATTTGATAGACTAGTCTTCCATACTCATGAACTCAGCGCATGATGGTTGTTGGATGAACAAAGAAATTGAGTTTAATATATAAAACCGAGATGCCCCATTTTTTCGGTTCAAGGGTATCTCGGTTTTGTTAGCTTGATCGCGATGTTGCTATATCCCAACTTAACGGTTGGCTAATACTAGGGACTGTTTTATAATAATAAAGAATTTAATTGTTTGTTTTTTCAGATAAAAAACCCAATTATACAACCAATTCTAAAAAAGGAGTGATAGCATGAAATTCCGGGAATCAAACATGCCGACTGAGGAATTATGGGACAGTTTTTTTGACCCTAAACATGTATTGGATGAAATGGGCTTCACAAAGGGTATTGAACATTACATAGATATATGCTGCGGTTATGGTACATTTTTAATTCCAGCTTCAACACTTATCTCAGGAAACGCAGTTGGAATCGATATTGATATAGACTATCTTGAAATATGCAAAAAAAATATTGCTACACACTCTTTGAAAAATGCACATCTCATATGTGGTGATATGCGTTCTTCAAAGACTATTGAGGAAGTTCAAAGTATTGTTCCAAAGGCAAAGTATGTTAGTCTATTTAACATACTTCATTGTGAAAACCCTATTGAACTATTGAAAACCGCTGAAAAATTGGTAGCAGAAGATGGAAAAATCGGGGTTATTCATTGGATATATGCAGATACACCGAGAGGACCTGCATTGAATATCCGACCGAAGTCGGAGGACATTATTAAATGGGCAACAGAGGTAGGACTGTCTCTCAAAAAACAAGTTGAACTCCCACCTTATCATTTTGGACTCATATTTGAAAAACAAATTTAGAAACAAAGGAACCTTTTCGGTTCTGTTGCAAAGTTTGAAAAAAGTATAAACAGGTTGATAAATGAGGAGAAATGTTTAGGAAGTGGTTAGTAATTTTTGGAGTTACAATAACAAGCGATTTCAAAAGAAATTAAACAACCTTAGTTCTGTTGTTTTTCGAACTAAGGTTGCTTAATGAAAAGACAGACACCGAATTTTTGATTGTCTACTTGACAGGGGTAAGACCACAATGCATAGATCATCTTTTTAAAGATATCTTTGAAAATGGATACAGATTACTTTCCGGATGCCATTATTGTACATAAAATTACATTTTACAATTCGTATTTTCTAATTATTTCATCTAAAGATTCTCTTAAGAGCGATGCCTCTGAACGGTTGAGCTTTTTTGATAAGTTATTTAACCTTGAAAGTTGAATTGGGGAATAATAATTGCTTTTTAGCTTCATTTTTGGGACATCTACAATAGAAATATTATTTCTTCCATTCTGTTTACTTTGAAATAAAGATTCTTCTAGGTTTCTTAGAATTTCTACATAATCCTCCCCATGTTTAGGATATTCTGCAATACTGGCACTAAAAGTCATATTCATGGTATTGAGAAATAGCGATTTTATTTCGAATATTTTTCCTATTACGTTTTCTAAACTCATCCCCTCAAAAATAATACAAAATTCGTCTTTACCGAGATAATGACAGTTTATAGCTAAATTTTCAATAAAAAAGTTATAAATGGTTTCGATTAACTTGTCTTCCTCATGCTCTATTTTATTTTTATGAAAATGATCTAAATCTATTAATACTATTGTAGATGACTTTATTTGCTTAAAGACCTTTTCCATGTCAATCATTAGGTCATTATAATTACGTATTTTACTATACATATTAATTCTCCTCATGCTCTTATTGATTAGGATTTTTTTGATATACATTCCGGATATTAGAAATCTTCACCCTAAACAATACCATAAAAAGAGATCTTTTGGCATACAAACTTTATCTCGAATCAGGACAAACACATGAGAGATATGGATCTGTTGCAAAAATCATTTGATAGAAACATAGAACATACACAGTCTATTGAATTCCAGATTATGATGCAATTCCAAACAAATTATGTACAAATTCAACTTCACCTGTTGGTGAAGTTGTCCTTTTTTTAGCATATGCATGGTTTCGACACCCCAAATATAGAGATTGCTGTCGTGAATTACCCGCCACTTAACGTCCTAACGGACTGTCTGAAGTGAGGGTTTCTCGGTTAGTCGTTACTTTTGATAGTTAACGAATTAGTCCTTAGACAACCGAGCTAACTCCCTTGTTCCAAAGGTTATTTTATTGCTATTTATGCTAACGCTAATATAGTTTTATCGACTCTCCATGAATCATTTGTTGACTTAAGATGATATTGTACTTTCTCTTCTAATCGAGTTTCATATTGCTGAACCCATCTCATAATCGTTGTGTGAGCAAGGGATAATCTTCTTTTCTCCATCATTTCCACTAGGTTACGAAAGCTCAAATTGTACCGTAGGTACCACCTTACCATTAATAAGATTAGTTCCGGCTGCTAATGCTTCCATTTGAACAAATCCCCTTTTTCCATACTGATCACACACCTTTTCTAG
The DNA here is from genome assembly GCF_016483575.1 of Bacillus cereus group sp. N12. Classification (NCBI taxonomy): domain Bacteria; kingdom Bacillati; phylum Bacillota; class Bacilli; order Caryophanales; family Bacillaceae; genus Bacillus; species Bacillus cereus group sp. N12. Next base: position 27,273 of record NZ_JAEHBO010000064.1, on the reverse strand, counting down.
AGTCATACTATCAGTACGTCCAAGCTTAAGAGATTACCCGCAAGAATGTTGGAGAGGAACCATAAAAAGCCCCTTTAGTTAATAAAGGGACTTTTCTAGGTTTCTAGATATGACTACTGATAGGTAGTAACATTTTTAAACTCCATCTTTTTGCACCAAGACTGACTAGAACAGAAACTATGTTACTAGGTCTTTTAGCCTTTTAAAAAATTTTAAGAATTTTAATTCTATCGTTTAAGGAGTAAAAGTTTGTTCCATAAACATGTCCACATAATATGGAACAATAGCTCCTGCTTGTTGAGCATTTGCTGCATGGTTTGCTACTAGAGTAATATATTTAGTAGGAAAAGCTGAAGGTAGAGGATCTACTTTATCATAGTCATATGTATCATGAATTCCAATATATACTTTCCAAGAACTTTTTCCAGGTTGTTTTTCTGCCATCCAATCATATGAAAACTTACCAACTGTTAAATAAAAATCTAATCCTGAATTTCCAATACTAGTTGCAGCACTTTTACCCATACCGCCAATTACATTTCCGCCCTGACTATTTGTCTTTTTAATTTGTTGAGCCATTTCTACTGAAATCTGTGTATAGATTTTTGTTAAGGAGAACGCATTAGATAAAGAACTACCTACAGGGTACTTTCTATCACCAGGGTTATCTTGTAAAGAATGCCTTAAAAAGTTACCAGCAGTTGGACAATCTAATGTTCCCATAGCAATTGCTAATGCATTGAATTCAGAGCGATACCATGATTTGGAATTTAAAGCAGCTCGTTGTATAGGTGCCATATTAGACTGTGTGTTATTTACAGAATTTAAAGATGATTCTTGTTGCATAATATTATAGTTTTCAGCGGCGCTAGCTTGAGATTTTTTAAGTTTATCACCTATTGCTTTAGCTTCATCGCCATATACGATTTTACTAGAACCTGTTTCTACAGGCTCAGTAACTTTAAAAGTCTGAGATTTTCCATCCCATGGATTCTTAATATTTGAACCTTCTGACATTACATAATTTGTATCATTAGGTTCGGCGGCAAATGAAGTAACAGGACTTAGTGATACTGACATAAGTAAAGCAGCAATTGAAGTTGTTCTTAAAATTTTTTTCAATTATTATACACCCCTTTTTTTATGTTTAATAAATACTATAAATATACTAATCAACCATTTATAGGAAATATCAACTTCTTTATATTAACATATCGAGATAATGATTTGCAAATGTTTTCTGAAATATGATAATCTTAATATAGTTCTTGAAATTAGTAGTGAGGATACATACTAAAAGGAGGATAGAAAATTTTGAAAAATAATTTGTTAAAATTAATTGGTAAATCAATGATAATAGTTATATTGTGTTTCGTAGTTGCTTTTTCTATCTTTCAAATTATTTTCATTTGGGGTGTTGCTACAGGATTAGGAAGAGATGATGTAGTTGGATTTTCTAATAATAAATATGTTATTGGCCGCCCACCAGTAAGTTATAACCTCTATGAAAAAAACAGTGGAGAAACTATATTAGATAATGTTATAGGGTATAAAACGGGGAAAGTTAAAAGTTATATTAAAAATGATATAGAATACGTAGTAATAGATGAGAAGAAGGGGGATTATGTGAAAAACAAATTAGGAGATGCTTCTAAAGAAGACATGGAGCAGCTAAAAAAAATACAGGCATTGGAATAAGAGAGTATCATTTAGTTATAAGCAAATAATGGCTTTTGCAATTATTCTGTTTTTCAGCATATTGCTTACTTGTAGATTCTCAATACCAATTACTATATAAATATCGTCTTACTGCTTATATTTTTTCTTTTGAAGAAAATTTAGGCATAAAAAACTGCACCCCCCCTTCTTAGACTGTTGAAGTGAACTCTAAAAGTTAGACACGAATGCTAGGCAGCTTTCTGGGCATGAGTCCGGTTTTGAACGAGGGCACTAAAAAACTTGATTTTTTTTAAATAAATTCATTTTAGAGAAAAATAGGGCGCTTCTTGTTCAATTTTGAACAGGAAACGCCCTATTTTTTTGCCTATTTATTACTCTTCTTCATTCAGAAGCTTAAAGATTTTTTTAGATTGATAGCCAATATCGTCGTTGCTCCCTGAATTTGCATGTCAAATAAACCCGCAGCCGATGCTAGATCGAAAAAAGAAAATTACTTAAAAAGATTTACAGTACTTTTGCCTTAACTGAATAAGAATTAGTTAATAAAACTTGATTTTAATACGTAATAAACACATACTGAAACAGGACTAACCGATAATAAAAACGACACACTAACTTCTTTTTGATTTTTTTAACAAAAAAAGGTTCAAAATTACTCAGCCCACAATCTTTTTATACCAATGAATTGTTCATCTTGAAATGCCATCCTATACACATCCGGTTTTGATGTCTCCATTAGAAATTCAAATCCATATTGGTTATCGAAATATGCCATCATTTGTGTCATGACAAGTCCATGAGTACCAATTACAACTTTATGTCCTTTAAAATTCTTTATAATCTCTTTTAATACAGCTATAGACCGTATCTGACAATCCGTAATTGATTCTCCCCCAGGTAATGAAAAATCGGGATTGGAAAACATCTTTTCTACGAGTGGATATAATTCCTTATTTAATATTATTTTATCTTCACCTGAAAACACACATTCTTTAAGGTCTTCATATAGGAATATTTCTTTTTCATGAAATTGAGCTAACTCTTCTATCGTTAATACAGCTCGACTATATGGACTTGAAATGAACGTATCTACGCCTTCACTTTTCAATAATTCGGTTACTCTACGCGCATCAAGTTTTCCCTTCTCAGTTAAACCACGTGTCCTTTCGTTTTCTTCTTCTGTTTTAGGTGATTCACCATGTCTAACCATGTAAATATATGTGTACATATTTATCCTCCTTAAAATAATTATATCATTATAACTTAGTGGAAAAATTAAGGTTTCCCACACTATCCTTTTTTGGGGAAAACCTTTTATTTCATAGTTAAATGATTTAAGATTTAACCTGGTGAAAACTTATACAACTACAGATGTTGCTAAATCTCTACACTCCACAAAAGTTTTCACACAATCATCAATATCTTTTTTTGTTGTTTGCCATGAGCAAAGGCTTATCCTAATGGCTGGCTCATTGTGCCACTTTGCACCACTACTATAACATTTTCCGCTTGCTTGTATATTTTTCAGTGTAGCAGATGTTATTTCTGGGTTATCACACTTTAAAACAACTTGATTAAATACTACTTTATTTTCCACAGAGAATCCGTTTTCAGAAAGCTTTTCAGCAAAATACTCCGCATTATCGCAAAGACCATCGACAAGTTCTTCAATTCCACTCTTCCCTAAATATTTAAGCGCAGCCCATAACTCTACACTTCTTGCCCGCTTGGATAACTCGGGAACATATAACATACCATCACGCTGATTGCTATATTGAAGGTAAGAACCGTTTGCTTGCATAGCGCTTACTAATGAATCGCGATTTTTGCATAGAACGATACCACAATCAAATGGTGCGTTTAAAGTTTTATGTGCATCAACGGACCAAGAATCTGCCTTTTCAATGCCTTTAGTAAGATAACTTCTTTTACCTGATACAGCTGCCCAAAGCCCAAAAGCTCCATCCACATGTACCCAAGCACCTTCATTGTTTGCTAGCGTGCATATTTCATCTAAGGGATCGAATGCTCCTCCAGTAACATTACCAGCTTGAGCAATAACTAAGGTTTTGCTATCAAGTAAAGGTAATTTAGCAGCTATCATGCGTCCTTGATCGTCGGCAGGCACCACTTCAACCATTTCTCTGCCAATTCCTAATATTGATAAGGCTTTCCATATAGAAGAATGGGCTTGTTCACCTACAACCACTCTAATTTTTGGCGCATCAAAAAGCCCTTTTAAATGTACATCATGTCCTTGATTGCGTAGTAGTGTATTTCTTGCAGCTGTTATAGCGCAAATTGTTGCAACTGAAGAACCGCTAACAAACCCAGCAGCTGTCCCTCTTTGAAGACCAAATAGTTCAACTAGCCATTTTTCACAGACTTCCTCCAGCTTTGAAGCAATTGGTGACATAACATATAGACCACTGTTCTGATCCCATATATCAGTAAGCCACTTTGCGGCTAGGGTAACTGGAAGTATTCCACCATTTACAAAACCAAAATACTTACCTCCACTTTTAGCCACCGTTGCCTTTGATCCATAGTTATGTAACATTTTAAGTATATTAGATGGAGATGATGATTGTTCAGGTAGCTTTTCATCAAAATTCTGTAAATCCTTCAATGCTTCAAAGGATGGTGAGACGTCCATGTGCGGTAAATTTTCTATATAATCGTATGCATATGCCTTAGCCTGTTCAAGTAGCTCTTTTGTCTTTAATTGTTGAACCATATCTTTTTGTAAGTTTAAATAATCCATTGAATTCTCCTCATTTCATAGTACCCAATATAAATGTCCTTCTATTTGTAATTACATCAAAAGGGGAATCTATTAGTGCTGGGTGCTCAAATCAAAAAAAACAAATTCGATTAACTTATTCACTTTGCTGCTTATAAGCTACTGAAGCTGTTTTTCTTATTAATTTAACTGCAGCTTCAACATTATCACTAGCAATAAGCTCAGCATTTAAAATTATTGCATCAGGTTGACACAACATTATATTATATAAATCAGTTATCTCTGCAGGAGTAGGGATTGGTTGCTGGCGTAACGACGTTAGGATACCAGTTGCAATATATAATTTTTTGTTTAATTTCTTTGATATTTTAGATATATTAACTTGATATTCATATAGTTTATAAATTTCAGAATTTAAAATCAAGTCCCCTCTACCTAACATTAAGCTAGAAGAAGTTGCAATTTCTTCAACATTATCCATAGAATCAGCAGTTTCAATTTTACTAATTATTTCAATGTTCTTATCCAATATACCGTTACTGCATGTCAACAAACTATTTAAATCTGTCACAAAAGAAAATGCTACAGATGAAGGTTTTACTCTATTAATCAAATCAATATAATCTTGATTTACTGATTCTTTAACTACATAGTTATATGATAATGACTTTCTAGTGTACATTTTTATTGTATTGGAGATTTTTGCAATAATATAACCACTTTTTTCGTCTACTTGCACAACAGATAGTATACAGTCACCGTCACTGTATATAAGTTCTTGTCCCACAGAAACTGCTTTGTATATATCTTCATTATCCACAAATATTACTTCTGCTTTCGAATCTTCAATATGACTTTTTTTCCCGGTTATGATAACTATTTCGCCAGCCTTAAAGTCGTGTGTAAACTGGTCATCTTTGAATGAAATTCTTGTCTTCCTTCCCGGGAAAGGGAGATCTAACATTATATTACAATCTTCCATTAATTTATTCTTGGTTATACTATTAATTAATTTTTCTATTTCTTCTATTGAACACTTAGATAAGTTAAACCGAAAACTTTTAATCCCATTGTTCAAAGAATTATTCATTTTAATATTAACTGACTCTTCATCAAAAGGTAGACCAATTGTTGCAATAATTTCAGGACATATCACTACAGTCCCCCACTTTCCTTACGAATTTACTAAACTTAATGTGAACATTGCTTCATTAATTATATAGCGAACTATTACACATTGTTCAATGTTACTATCTACAATATGGATAAATCTATAAGATTCTCATTCCGTTAATAGTAGTAATTAAATAACAATACACTATTAACGGAATGGATCAAAATCAAGTGAAGACTTGTCCAATTAATATCTTCTATAGAAAAGATATTGTATAGATCTCATTGAATGACTTATTAATACTCTAATCCGCTAATTACTAAAAATTTTTGTTAATAGTAGCGTTCACTTCAATTAAATAAAATTTGGTTCTCCCAAATTAAGTTCCATTGATTTCTTTTTTGCTAATTTATACTTCGATATTTTCACTGGGGTTAATTGATATTCCTGCTCAATATAATTAGACAGTATTTCTGTGTCTTTTATTTCTTTAGCCCCTTTAATTTCAAATATTAGTTTTTCTTCATCCAATATTCTAATTGACTCATCTCCATTATCTGTGAATAAGTCCTTATCTATTGTTAACCTATACTCTTTTTCAAGGTATTTAATTTTCCAGGGAATTCTATAATACCGAACTGTATAAGTATTAAACTTACCACTCGAATAATCTGTATTTTTCGAGTAGAAATTTAAATCATTAAGTAATAAAAAAAACATTTCCTCATTTTCGCAAGTACATAAGTTGTTGTACACTTGTTCCTCTATCTGTAATCTTGCTTTTGTAACAAAGCCATGTTTTTTAACTTTTTCTTCAATATAATAATATACATTTTCTGAAGTTGTATATTTTCTCAAACGAATTTTTCCATGTTCTTTTTGTGAGCGCCAATAATATTTATATACGGATTGAATTTCATAACCAAGATCATTAAAGCAATATGAATCCAGATACCCATGTTTACTACAAAAAGAATTAATATCGTCTTCTAGATTTTTTTGCAATAAATATTTATACTCAAATCTCATTTCCATCCACCTTTTAATTTTTTGATTAGTCTATCAAGATGAATTGCTTTTTTTAACATAATAGATACTTAATAAAACCTGTATTTCTAAAAAACAACCGTTTATCTTTTTCTATTCATTTTATATTGTTAGTTTCTTACCTAATCGTTGTAGGAAACTATAGATTGTACGGGGCAACTTTTTTCATATCCACCTTTATATCAAATATTCTGGATATACCTATATATAGTGATTATTATAACGAAAAAGATATTCAATCTAAACTATATGATAGATGGACATTTTTATGTAAAGATTAAGGATGAATTCTTTCAATTGGGAAATATCAGAAAAAGTTAATTGGTTATTATCCCTTAATATATCTTGACCTACCTTCAACTTGCTATTATCGTAATCTATTAAATCTAATTCTCGCTTTTTAAGGAAGTCTGAGAAGAAACTCACATGGTCATCTTCAAATTTTTTACTTTCAACTTCTATATACTTCATCTGATTTCTTACTTCACCATTTAAATCTAAAAATTTCACGTCATGACCAATAATCTTATATTTATTATTTTCGTATTTGACAGTAACCTTTTTGGTCTCTTTATAATAGAATGATAAAATCTTATTATTAAATATACTAAAATCTAATTCTTCAATAGGAGTCCAATCAGTTTTTATCTCTTGGTATGACTGTATTATATCATTAGTAGATGTTAATCTATCTTTGGTAGCTATACTATAAGTTACATCCCCATGATTAACTTTAAATGTTATCTTAGTCTTATCATGCTCATTATCTTCAACTAATAATTGAAAACGATCCCTGTATTTAATGTAATTTAACTGTTTTTCCTCGATATTGTTACATAACTCTTCAATTAATTCTTTTGTATTCAAATTGAAATTTGTTGTAAAATAAGTAATTTCTTTTTCTATTATATTTTTCATAATACTCTCCTTAATTTTGTAATATTAAACAAACATGCACCTTTCTTTTTTACTTTGAACACTTGGTGAGTGTCCCAGACTCTCGACATAATTACCAATTTTATCGAATTCCTTGAAAATATAAGGTGAAGCATATACATCACTCTGTTGATATGACTCTAACTCAAACTCATAAAATACATTACCAGTCACTCTGTCAGTAGACTGGTCGAAAAAAGCAACTCCTAAAAATTCATGTTCCCCTAATGCAGTTTTATGAGGAAACCTAAGAATAAATCCTGTTCTAAAAGAATTGACATTTGATATATTTTTAAGGTTCGACAGATCAGTTATACCTAGATGGTTTTTAATAATTGTATGAATATCACAATCTACTTCAAAGGTTTTCATATTTTTAGGGAGTTTACCATCAACTTTGCACGAATATTCGTATCTGCTCCATATTTTATCAGTTAAAATCTGTGGAAGTTTAAGATTTATTGAGATTTGTGGTCTATACCTAACTCTATAAGTTATTCCAGCATTTGATAAATCTAAATTCTCTGTATCATAATAAAAATCATATACCATTAGGTTTTTATACGGGACAATAACGTAATTTTGCTGAAGATAATCATAAATAGGTTTAAAAGATTTTTTATCAGAGATTTCAAATTTAAGTTCATTTTCTATTATCAGTTTTTCCCTTATGGAATATTCAGTCTTTTTCATATTTTCCTCCACTTAATTAATTTTATTTGTAAAACACCATCAACATTTACCTAATATTGTTTGATTAAAAATAATTATTAAATTTATTCCAACATTATTGACAGTAGGTTAACAAAAATATTTTTAAAGTATCAACCCTTTCTATTTTCATTGATATCTTATCGTGTTATAAAAACAAAATTCATCAGAATATACAAAAAAGTTATTCAGTCCTCTTAAACATGTATCCGAGAATTCTTATCTAAGATATACAGTGAAAATTACATTTTTATCCTATTAATAAATGACATGTGGAAACATTAATAAAATTCTGTCTTTTACAGATTCCAAATGCCTGAATAATCAATGAACAAATCAATTTATATCATTATTTAATATAATTTTCAATATATTTTTACAAAAAAACACAATTATTAGATATTTATGTATTTTTATGTATTAAAATGTCAGATGCGTTTAGTCGTATACGAAGTTTTATTAACACCATGAAAAATAAGCAGTCCATATTCCTATCCATGAAACAAATATGGGAAACCAGAACGGTTCCTTGGGCTGTCATTCTATTAGGCGGAGGTGAGTAGTTACTCTTATTAAATATTCTAAAAAGTCCCTCATTTGTTGCTTTTTGTTTTTTACAATTTTTAGAAAATACTTGCTAATTAGCTGAGTATACGTTACCATCGTATTTACATGCAATTTATTTGAAAAGAGCTTCACCTATGAATCACACTAAAGCTACAGAATCATTACTAATCGCACTTGAGTTTTTTATTCGTTAGACTAATGAGATAAACAAAAAATATACACCAAAAGAATATAGAAATAAGGGTTAATACGCTGCCGATTATTTCATTACATGATTTTTTCACTCAAATTTTCTCAATCTTAATTGCCTGAATACATGGAGATGTAGCTCAGACAAAAAGTTTGCCGTGGTGAGATCATGCCTTTCAATTTTGATTTTCTTCTACACGGGAGAGAAGTTTGGGTATATAAAATTGAAAATTCAGAACGGAAGGAAGAGCGATTTTTTATGAGAAAACACATTACGGGGACGCTTATGAATTTGGTGGTGATGTAAATGAAATGCAGACTCACTTCAAACATTATTTATTTCGGTTTCACGACCAATTTTGTTGAAGTTATTACAAATTGACCTCACTCACAAAGAAAGGTTTTTGTTTTTTCAAACTTTTCTTTGTGAGTGAGGTCACCAAGCGATAGCGCGGTAGGAGTTGATACAATTCTGTGTTTACTTTCTTGACGGTGTATCACTTTTGGGATAGACAGAAAAATATATAAAGTGGAGGTCGACGATTAATGAGTGTTTCTAGCAAAGAATTCGCGGAAGTAAATCAAATGGTATGGAACAAACTTTATAAAGGGCAACATTTAACAGGAACTGCGGTTCGCTCCGTTCCTAATTTGAATGGAACAGCACCAGAAATTATTGAAAAGAATAGTACTTTATTGCATCCTAATAGTAAGATTCTTGAACTAGGTTGCGGTCATGGGACAAATTTGTTGGAACTTGCACGAGTTCATGAGTGTACGGGGATCGATATTTCGAAGGAAGCATTGCAGATGGGGGAAAAAAGGGCGGAGAATGCGGGTGTAAATATCCGTTTTATTGAAAGCGATTTTTACAGTCTTCCATTTGAAGATTCCCAATTTGATTGTGTAATTGGTTTATATAGTCTTCAGTTTAATGATTGGAATTCTGCCCAGAAAGTATTTAAAGAAATACGTAGGGTATTAAAAAAGGACGGGTATTTGATCTTTATGATTCGGTCTACTGCACGCGATATGCCTACGAAATACAAAATACTTGACGATCACGGCTTAACATTCATTTCCTATGAGGAGCATGAATACGGTATGACATATCACCATTATACCGAAGAAGAAATTCGTATTCTTACGGAGGGGTTTGGTAAAATTGAGCTATATGAAGAAACCAAACATTACACGGAAGAAAAGAAGGGGAAAAGAGTTTGGTGGGCAGGAGTATTTAGAAAAGAATAGTCTTATGCTTTGACACAGACCTCACGGAGGGCAATGATGAATACTTTCATTTACATAATAAGACACAGTGAATCACCAGAGACGAAAGTGAATCAAAACCATTCATGCTATATATAAACGAAACCGCAGTTTGCAACCAAACTGCGGTTTTTTAACGTACATAGAATAAAAAAGAGGATTCAAAAGCTATTTTTGATTACTTTTCAAGAGACGATGTAACAAAATTTTATCGTTTTCTGACAGAAGACTCCTTCCTCAAAAATGTGAAGGTGTGAAACACCAATTTTAGGTGGGCGATGAATGTCGGTTGGCATAAGCCAACTAGTTTGCTATCATTTACTTGTACAGATTGCTCTTCGAAAACTGAAGATATGAGGTTGGTTGCAGAAAAACGTTGCAACCGTAAAATCTTCAACGTTCTATCGCCCCATGCTTTCCGAAGTTGCGAAAACCAAGCTAAAGATACACCTTTTTTTCATATTAAAAGATCAGAAAAAATAATTGTGTTCTTAATGAGATGTAACATAGTACCAATTTTTTCTATTTTCTTTATATCTTTAAAGATACTATTAAAATCGTCTTCATTTGGTTTTACATCATCAGGCGCGTAAATCAATCCAGAAAAGTTGTCTATTAGGCCACGATAAGTATAGAAGAAAACTGAAGCATTTTTCTTTCCATAGTGGACAATTACATATACCAATATGTTAAATGGATAAATTATACAAACGGTATGAAGAGAATTTCTACTCTTTTCATACCGTTTTACATTTGTTTATAAGTTTCATACGAAATTCATGGAAAGATGGCAGCATCTCTTTTATAAATAAGTCTCAAAAGTTACCATACCTGATAAAGGAAATATTAATGTAACTCTAGTTCCTTTATTCATTTCAGATTCAACGCCAATTTTAATTCCTAATTTTGAACACAGTTTTTCGCATAGATACAAACCCATTCCTGTACTTTTGCTAAATCTCCTTCCATTCTCTCCAGTAAATCCTTTTTCGAAAACTCTATTTATATCTTTAGGTATTATCCCTACTCCATTGTCCTGTATGGTTAGTATTACTGAGTTAGCTTTCTTAATTGAATATATACGTATCATTGATTCTTTGTTATTTGAGTACTTTATGGAATTTCCTATTATTTGATTAATAATAAATTCAATCCATTTTCCATCACTATATACAATCTCATCAATATCCTGTATATCTAATTTTATTCTCTTATGAATAAAATCCCTATAGTTTCTTTTAATTACATTCCTTACTACATTATCAAGGTTGATTGGCTTTATCATATAGTCTTTATTAACATTATTACTTCGAGAATAATACAGCACCTGTTCTACAAACCCTTCGATTCGATCCAATTGTGAGTCTATTTTATTCGTTACTTCGTTTTGATTATTTTCAATTATTAGCTTTGTAGAAGCAATTGGCGTCTTAATTTCATGTACCCATGTTTCTATATATTCTCTGTAATCTATTTGCATATCTCTATAATATTTTACATTTTCATGCATATCTCTACTTACTTCTTTCAGTATAGCGTTAAGCTTTTCCCCATGTATAAAGTTCGATTCCCTTACTACCTCTGGTAGTAGGTATTTTTTCTCCAAGTTTTCTAATATGCCATTAATCTCATTATAATAATTTTTACATTTTATAAATTCTATAGCCATATATATAATCAATGGAAAAAACCAAATACAAAAGACAAAGAATATGATAATGAACTGAACATTCACAGTCAGCAATATACCTGCTAGTATAATAAATACCAGTACATTAGATAGTATTACTACCATTTTATCTTTAATAAATTCACCTATATTCATGGCATTATATACCCTAAGCTTCTTCTTGTTGCAATTGGATTTTCTATACCTATCTCTTCAAGTTTTTTTCTTAATCTATTTATATTAACAGTTAAGGTGCCATCATCCACAAAATAATCAGATTTCCATAAGGTTTCCATGAGTGAATCTCTTTTTACAATATTACCGCGATTATTTATTAAACATGAGAGTATTTTAGCTTCATTTTTAGTTAACTCTACAGACTTGTCTTGATAAGTAACTGTTGCATTTGAAAGATTTAAATTAAAATCTTTATAAATTAAGATATGATTCGTCTTGAAATCTCCAGATGTTCTTCTTAAAATGTTTGTTACTCTTGCTAATAGTATTTCTGTATTATAAGGCTTTGTTATAAAATCATCTGCTCCTAAATTCATACTTATTAGTTCATCTACATCACTATTTCTGCTGGTAACCATGATGATTGGAACATCTGAAGTTTTACGTGTTTCTCTGCATATATAATAGCCATCGAACACGGGAAGATTTATGTCTAGTAATATAAGGTCTGCATTCTCACTTTCTATATATTCGATAATATGATTAAAATCTGTGGGAGCCTTTACTTCATATCCATACTTTATAAAAAAATGTTGTAATTCTTCTCTGATGATTTCGTCATCTTCAATCAGAATGATTTTTTTCATGACTTTTCCCTCCCTATACAGAATATAAGGCTATTACATCTTGAGAAGCAAGGTGTAATAGCCTTAATAGGCATTATAAAATCAAGTATTACTTTTTACAATATTTTTATACCCGACATATGTCGTGTAGAAATATCCTACATAAACTACAAGGAATACTAAGCCAGTCATCAATGCCGGTAAAGTAATGTCTGTCTGTTGAATTGCGTTAATAAAATTATTGATTACATAAATTCCAACTACAGAATGAATTAGGGCAAGAATAACTGGAAGACTAAAGTATACGAAAGTTTGAATGAAAATCGTTTTGTCAATCATTGTTCCGCTTGAACCAATTCTCTTCAAGGATTTATATCGATCTATGCTATCACTAGCTTCTGATAATTGTTGAAGAGCTAATACAGCCATACTCGTTATTAAAAATACAATACCTATGTATATTCCAATAAACAGTACGACAGTTTTCATTCCCTTACTTTCTGCACAAACTTCATCCTTTGATTTGCCTGCTATACGATTAATATTTAATTTCGGGCCATTTTCGTCATAAAAGCCCCTTGCAACGTTATCATATTTTTTATTATATGCTTCTCTATTTCCATCTAAATAATTTACATTAAGTACGGACTCAGTAATTTTGTAGCCTGATAAAAACTCATCCTTTATAACGATTGTGAAGTAATTAGTTGGCACATTATAAGTGTAAAGATTCTCTTGTATAACTTTAGCGTTTTTTACCAGATATTCTTTTTCTTTAATATTCACCTTATTGCTATTTTTTAATCTTTCATTTGTCGAATTAACCAACCGGCTTTCATTTGATAAAAGTAAAATTTCATTGTTATTTAAAGTGATTTCCTTTTCACCTTTAAGATTTAATATTTTATTATAATCAGATACTTTAATGAAATCTATACTGTTATTATACTTTTTAAGTTCTGGTACAAAGTCCACCACTTCCATCCCTGTTCGATATACATTATAAGATACATATTTTTCGTTATTACTTATTTTAAAATTAGCTTTATTTAATACGTCTTCTATCGTGTAACTTTCATCCTTATTCTCCAACGTTATACTGGCATCAAATGGTGTTATTTCTTTCGTTGTTGCGTCCATCATTCTTTTAAAGCTGATTCCTGTAGATAAAGCCACCATTGTAAGGCATAACATTAAACAGATTACAGACATGGATATAAAATTTGTATTCACCTTACTATTGATTTGTTTGATGATAAATATATTTAACCCTTTAAAATAGACTTTTTTATTCTTCTTTACAACATATAATATAAATCCAGATAAACTAAAGAAAAACAGCACTGTACCTAATATGCCAAGAATGATTGATACCATGAGCATAGGATTTTTATAATTCAATCCAATTTTTAGTACAGTCACATATGCATATCCAAGTGATGCTACACATATAATGAATGCGATTACATAGATAAGAGGATTTCTAAATTTTACATCTTCGTTTTTTCTACCTGCTGTTAACAAATCAATTATTTTGTATTTAGAAACAACATATACATTAAATAACATAACAAGCAAAAACATGATTCCAAAGTATAATACGCTTTTACCTACAGCACCTGTTGAAATTGTAAATTTATATTTATTGATGGGCAAGTCAAATAACTTTAATGCAAATGTAGATAATCCCTGTGATACTCCAATACCTATTATAAGCCCACTCACTAAAGATATAATACCAACTAGAAATGTCTCTGTTACTAATATTCTGGATATATTTCTTCTTCCCATACCTAAAGTCATGTATATTCCTAATTCTTTTTTACGTTTTTTGATTAAGAAATTATTTGCATACAATATTAAACCACCTAATATTACGGATACAAATACTGACACATTTGAGATAGCGTTCATTATTGCAGGCACATACTTTCTATCTGAAGCGTTAATTTCCATAAATGCCTTTTGTGATTCTATGGAGTTAAAGCTATAAAATATACAAACAGCCAGTGTTAGTGTTAAGAAATATATTGCATAATCTTTAAGACTTTTCTTTACATTCCCAATAGCAAGCTTAGAGTACATTATTATCGTCACCTCCAAGAAGGGTTATAACTTCAATAATTTTAGTAAAGAATTCTTTTCTGGAATCATTTCCTCTTACCAACTCAATAAATATTTTGCCATCATTAATAAAAAGAATTCTACGAGCATAGCTTGCTGTAAATGCATCATGAGTAACCATAAGTATGGTAGCTTTTAAATCCTTATTAAGACTTTCAAATCTTTCGAGTAATAATCTAGCCGATTTAGAATCTAGCGATCCTGTTGGTTCATCTGCAAGTACTAAAGATGGTTCTGTTACGATAGCTCTTGCCGAAGCAACCCTTTGTTTTTGTCCACCTGATATTTGATAAGGATATTTGCTTAATACTTGTTCAATGTCTAAATATTTTGCAACTGCTTGTATTTTGTCATCAATTTTTGAACTTTCCTCACCTTTTATAGTTAACGCTAGGGCAATATTTTCATAAGCAGTAAGGGTATCTAATAAATTAAAGTCCTGAAACACAAACCCTAATTCATTTTTTCTAAACTTATCTAATGACTTTGATTTTAACCGAGTAATGTCACTATTATTGATTATTATTTTTCCCGTCGTAACATGATCAATCGTTGATATACAGTTAAGTAGTGTAGTTTTGCCACTTCCTGAGGGCCCCATTATCCCAACAAATTCTCCCTCATCTACCTTAAAACTAATATTATCTAAAGCCTTTGTTACATTATCTTTATTACCATAATATTTTTCAATTTTTTCTACACTTAATATATTTCGCATGAATATTTCTCCTTTTTCATTATAAAAATTCTTTAACTCCCATTCATTTATGTAATTCATTTTATATAATTTCATTTATAGTATCGATGGAATTATATTTCATTAACATTACATTTTTGTTATATTGAGTGATACCTCTACATGTAAGTTATCAGAAATCGCGATAGTATAAGTAAGGATTATTCGATACCTTACCAAAGAGGCAGATAAATGTAGGGGTATCTGTTCTAGTGAAAAAAACGATAAGACTTATGTAATTAGTGGAAATAAACAAACTGGTTACGGCGTAACAACAGCTCTATTTAAAAGACATGGATTCATAGTCATTTTAGAAAAAGATTTTGAAAACAGAAAAAGATTTGACCTTTAAGGCCAAACCTTTTTATTTTTATTATTTCGCAGCTAGTTTTTCTTTCACTTCTTCCCAACCTGATACATCTTCTTCAACTTTTTTATCAGAGTAGTAGACGCGTAGGAATGCTTCTTTACGAATATGTTTTTGAGTATTGAATTCTAATTCTTTTTTCTTTACCGTCTTTATCAAATCCAATTAAATTATAAAGAAAAATTGTTTTTTCACGAATGAGTCCTCCTGATGATTATATTAAAATATTCATTTATTATATATAATAAATTTTTTTATTAAATAACTATTTTACATTTCCGCTTTTTATATCATTGTATTTTTTAGTTTTTAATTAGAGGTAACACCACATCTACAAAAGAATCAGCGGATAAATTCAACATAAGATTAAATGTAAACTATTAATTAGGTATTTAGTTTTTTATTAAAAATTATGGTACGTGAAATTTTATATTTCCTTATTAAAAAAAGCCCCTTGAAAGGAGCATTTATTTTACAAGATACTGTTCTAGTTCTTTTAGTAATAGTTCTGCACCTTCTGGACTTAATGTTATCTTACCATTTGCTACTGCCATGTTATGAGTTGACACTTCTCCTGTTAATGCACAAACACCACCTGGCTCATACTTCTGTAAAACAATGTCTTCCCCTTCTACAAAAATCTCTAATGGTGATTTTTCTTTAATACCAAGTGTATTTCTAAGTTCCTTTGGAATTACTACACGCCCTAATTCATCTACTTTTCTAGCTACTCCGGTTGCTTTCATCTAGTACCTTTCCCCATTTCATTATCAATTTGTACCCAAGCTATTCTTGACTATTGTAACAGGTTTTCACCATACATGAGAAACATAATGAACCCAAAGCAGACGATTTGGGTTTGTTTTGGCGTGGAATAATTCTGGAGGTTTATTCCTATCCAGCGAAATTTTTATAAAATCTTTATTTTAACTTTCATTTTATTTAATAAATAGTATCTAGAATGAGTTGTATACCCCCTATGGATTTTTTAATACGTAATCGGCGTATAAGAATACCTGTTTTTCCTAATAAAATTTCATGAAGGGTAATATTCTGAAAAGGATGTGTTCATTTTGTTAAAAAAACATTAGTACTCACAATAACGATGGGTATTCTGGGAACAAATTTGGGAGAAGTAATGGTAGAGAGTGCACATGCAAACTCTCCTCAAAGTCAGGAGAAAAAAGTAATTAATAGAGAAGTGATAGGTAAACCAGCAAAGGGAATAGGAAAAGGATTATTAAGGGATATAAAAGAACTCTCTGTTACACAGACCAACAATCAGTATTATTTACAAGATACAACAAGAGGAACAAAGATTATAACCATGGATGGCCAAAGGCGGGATGTTGATGATAATGTTCTTCCTAAACCTATCATATGGCTGGATGCTGATAATATAACCTGACTCAACTCGAACTGCCACATAGATACTATCCATCACCTTAAGAAATTTGGATGCTCTTAAGTGTAAAAATAAGGAGGATACATATGAAAATCAAGAAAAATTTTTTACCAGTTGTCTTAGCACTCAGTACAATGGTTACTGGAAGTACAGCATTTTTAACTTCAACAGTTCATGCGGATACAGAGTCTGTCGTACAAAAAAATATCCAAAAGCCCTTAGATTTTAATAGTTTGGCCAATAAACCCCTTGCTGATGCATGGGGAGAAAAATTCTATCATCAGTGGATTCCAAACGTTAGTAGTACAGAGAAAGAAGAGTTCAAGTCATATATGGAGACAGGCTATCATCATTTAAATACGTATCTTCTGGAAAATAAGGGCCAATTAACAGGAAAAGATATCAAAATGGAACAAAAAATCAAGCATTTAGATCGAGCATTTAGTTCTTCCAGTGTACCTGATGACATAGTGGTATATCGTAGAAGTAAGGAAAGTTCGTTTGGCTTAACGGAAGGCACGCTCATAAAAGATAATAAAATTAATGAACAAGAATTTTCTGAATTAAAAAATAAATTATTAGGGAAATATAAAACTGATTATACGTATATGAGCACATCTATTCTTAAAGATCCTTCAGAAAGCTTTAATGGGAGACCAATTTTAATTCGTCTGACGGTACCTAAAGGAAACCATGGCGCATATATTGCTCCGTTAAGCGCTTATCCATGGGAAATGGAGATGTTGCTTCCGAGAAATACGACCTATAAAGTGAATGATATTTCATATGTTAAAAATGGTAATAGCAATTATGTACTAGTTGATGCCACTATCCAAAAACAGTGGAAAACCTGTAGGGATTAATGCTGATTATCATTCCAAATATTAGAATGATAGTGTTCGTAATTTTGGAGTTAGCAATAACGAGGCTTTGAGACAAACAAATTGGACTGGTACCTCTTCTGAAGAATGGTATTTAGGAGGCGATTTTAAAGTTGTGAACCAAGGATTTGGAAAAGTTACATCTTATACGTCGAATTATCAAAGTGGCTCATGAAGAGTAGATGGTTCAATTGTTTCATGTCCTTGGGTTGTAAAAAACAATAAGATAACAGTGGCAAGAAAAAGGGCACAATAATAATTAGAATATATATTGCAATATATTTCACAGTAAGTGCACAAGAAAAGCTAATTGATGGAACCCCCTCAAAAAATGAGGGGGTTTCCCTTGTTACAGTTATTTATTTGCAATAAACAGCTTATTTTGAACGGATTGGCATCATTGATTCTACAACCTTCCAAGTTGACCTAATAGGCCTCACCATATCAAAAAAGAAAATTGTTCGTTTGGACACAAATTAAGATGTTTGGTGTACGCTAAGAAAAAATCCTTGCCGCATATGTAATGTAGCAGAACTTTTTTAAGTTGTTTAATTCTCGTTCACTATCTGCTTTGTTAGTTAACACTTTAATTGTTTTAACAGCCTTTTGTTTAATTCCCACAATGCTGTTTTGTTGCTATCCCATTTCAAAAGCTTTACTGCTTCCTCAAAGCACAACCATTTATAATTGAAATGCTCTCTGGATAATTCAATACTTTTTATAGGAACTTTAACTCCAAAAGAAAATTCTTTTATTACATAAACATCTTCTCCCAAAAAAAATCCTCCAACTACATCCTATACTGGTAGTGAATGCACAAACTCTAGTATCACATAGGGGCATTCTCTTTTAATACCAGCCTCTTCAAACGCTTCCCTTTTTGCTGATTCAATAGGGGTCCCACCATCTTCTCCACCACTAGCTATTCCTTGCCAATAACCATAATCACTTCGGTTAAAAATGGCATATTGAATAGAATTATTGGTTATTATATAAGGAAATATCAATACTTGATATGATGCTTTCATTGCTTAACATCCTTGTACACAGATAATGAATTTGTTTAAAAATTATAATAAATTACTTTAATTTCATTGAACTAAAAGCACATGCAAGTTAAATAAGTTTTAGATTAAAAACTGAAGCCACTTATGTTCTGGTTCGTGTACTTCTAAAGCATATCGCAGCCATTTTTTCTTCTCATTATCTAGATAATCTTTTATAGCGATAAAGTCTTGATGGTCTTTTTCTCTTGTATTCTTCGCCTTATATAAAAGTACAATTTCTGGATTTAGGTATGGAATACCTGTTTTAGTAGTACTCCAAACGGAATTGAGTGGATAAGAAATCCTAAAGTCTCTTCTGAATATCCAATCATTTTCTTTTGTTTCATTAAGAAGAATTTCTATTTTATCTCCGTTTAACATATTGGAAGCGTGTATTTCGTGAATTGGCAAATCTAAAAACTCATTTTCCCAAGTATGGAGCTTACCTTTAATTACCTTTTTGAATTCCCATTCATTAAGATAATCTTTCAGATATTGTTGGTCTTTTCGAAAAACAGCAAACTCTATATCTTTATGTTCTCTTGTTTTCTCACCAATAAAAAGGTCAATCGCCCATCCTCCAGCAATAAACCACGTTCTATCAAAGCTTGACATTAATGAATTGATACTCTGACATTGTTCAAATGACATATAAATCCCCCAAAAAATTTTATCTAAAACCTATTCTCTTTTTGTACTCAAATTTCTTTTGTCTTCTTCAACCATCATCCCCGTTAGTCCAATTATAATAAAACAACTTTATTATTTTTCAAAGAACTTTATAATCTCACATTAATTTTAGCATAATATCCATTTTTGTTTTGCCTAATAGGGATAGAGTCACATCGATATCAAGCTAAGAAAATAACCCCTTATATACCACAGAACTCATTACCAAATGAATGAATTCTTACAAAAATGTTAGGTTACTGTTATATAAATCCATCGCAGTTCACCTCTAAAAGGTGCAAAATAGGTAATGGAAAAACAAGCGTAGGAGGATATATATGACGAAATCAGTTGTAGACGTAAAAAACGTTCAAAAAGTGTACGGTAAAAAAGGTGAGAATCAATCACACGCTTTAAGAGGTGTATCATTCTCAATTCAAGAAGGTGAGTTCGTTGGAATTATGGGACCTTCTGGTTCTGGTAAAACGACATTGTTAAATGTAATTTCAACGCTTGATAAGGCGACAGGTGGCGTTGTTGAAATTGCAGGAACGGATATTACGAAAATGAAGCAAAGTGAGCTTTCTGATTTCCGCTCACAAAAGTTAGGATTCATCTTCCAAGACTTCAACTTATTAGAGAACTTATCTATTTATGAGAACATTGCACTCCCACTTTCACTTCAAGGTGTCCCATCACGTAACATTGGACCGAAAGTAGATAAAGTAGCGGATATGTTAGGAATTTCAGAAATACTTCAAAAGTATCCAACTGAAGTATCTGGTGGACAGAAACAGCGTTCAGCAGCAGCTCGCGCTTTAGTACATGAGCCAGCAATTATTTTAGGAGACGAGCCAACAGGAGCTCTTGATTCTAAAAATGCAACGAGCTTACTTGACGCAATGACAAACTTAAATAAAGAACAAGGTGTATCTATTATGATGGTTACGCATGATCCATATAGTGCAAGTTACTGTCAGCGTATATTATTCATTCAAGATGGTGAGCTATATAAAGAAATTCACCGAGGCGGTACACGCGAAGAGTTTTATAAAGAAATTTTAGATGTGCTTGCAGACTTAGGCACACAAAAAGCGTAAGAAAGGAGAACTGGGCATGTTATTCAAACTTTCCATGTCAGGGCTAAAAAGTAAGCTGAAAGATTATATCGTCTTACTTGTCGGTCTTGTCATGTCGATATCAATTTTTTATATGTTTCAAACGTTAGCGCTGAATAAAACGTTTATCGAATCTAATTCAGCTATTCGAACAATTGGATTCATATTCCAAGCAGGTTCATTTTTATTAGCAATTATAACCTTCTTCTATATTTTATATGCGAACTCTTTCTTACTATCACTTCGTCAAAAAGAGTTTGGTATGTATATGATGTTAGGAGCTAAAAAGCATAAAGTTACATTACTTATGTTTATCGAGACAATTGTATTAGGCGCCGCGTCTCTTGCGATTGGAATTGCAGTTGGTGTAGGACTTGCAGAAGTTATCGGACAGTTATTAATGAAACAACTCGAGTTTGCTGGTGAAGGCTATAAAGCATTTTATATACCATCTATGACTGTTACTTGCATCTTCTTCTTTGCACTATTTGTATTATCAGCAATTATGAATAGTATTAAATTATCTCGTATTTCTGTATTACAACTTGTACATGCTGACGCACAAACAGAACGTGTTGCAGTAAAAGGAAAAATGACAGGTATGGTTGCATTCCTTGCGGTTATTTTATTGGGTATTGGCTATGCATCAATGATTTATATGGAACAATTAAGAGAGATAGTTGGTATAGAAATTGTACTAATTGCTGCAATCTTCACGACACTTGGTACATATATGCTATTTGGATCACTTCTCCCTTTCATCATTAAAAAACTAAGAAGTAATAAAAAATATAGTGAACAAGGACTTAACGCATTTACATTTGCTCAACTAAATTTCCGAATTAATAGTTTAACGAGAATACTTGGGACAGTAGCGATGTTAGTTGCTCTTGGGGCAGGTGCAATTTCAGGTGGTATGGCGTTTAAAAATAATGTTATACAAAAAGTTGATGGTGTAGAGATTTACGACTCAGTAGTTCATAATCCAACAGCTGAAGAAAAGAAAATTTTAGATGGTATATCATTTAAAAATAAAGCTGAGTACCATTATAAAGCAGACGATAAGTATGTTTATTATGTAAAAGAAGATTTAGAGAAACAAAAGCCACTCATTCGAGAGGGTTTAGGTAAAGAGAATTTCGGTAAATATAAAGAAATTTCAGGAGAGGCTCCAGTAGGGGCAGTAGCAGGAGTGAGATCAGAGCAAAATCAAAATGAAAAAGAAATGCCTAAAGAATGGGATGAGGCATTTAGAACAATTCAACCATATTATTTATACGAAGATCATGCAATTAAAATTGTAGATCAAAAAATGTACGATGGGATAAATGGTAAAGAAGGTATAGCATTTATCGGAAAAGTAGATGATTTCTTAACATATACAAAAGAATGGAAAAAACTTGACGAGTTGCAACTAGATAAATATAAAAATGTACCAGCTGAAAACATGAACAGTAAATATCAATTTTACTATATGTCCTACGGCCTTGCGAGTGGAACAGTATTTATGGGATTCTTCCTTGGAATTGCATTCTTAGCAATGATGGCAAGTTGTTTAATGTTTAAAATTCTTTCTGGTGCATCAAAAGATATTACGCGTTATCAAATGCTTCGTAAAATCGGTGTGCGCCGTGAATTATTAACAAAATCTATTTATAAGGAGTTATTCTTAGTATTCCTATTCCCGGCAATTGTCGGTATTGCTCACGTATTAGTTGGTATGAATATTTTCGGATTTATTTTAATTGATCCTTACTTCCGTATTTGGGTACCAATTGTAATTTTCGTAGTTATTTATGCGATTTATTACTTCATTACAGTTCAATTGTATAAAACAATCATTCTACCACATAGAGATATTAACGAATGATTATATCGTATATAGAATATATAAATATTTTTATACATTCAGCACTCCTAAATCTATGTTCGTTCAAGTCATATCAATTCAATTTGTTAAAGGGGTTGAGAGCGATATAAGGATTTCAAAGTCTAAATAGGACGTATATAGAACTTAATAGATATCTTACTTTTTTATATAAGTGTTCATATAAACATCATGAATGGATTCTTACGCAAAATTCAAAGCTAATCTGGGGGCTGTTGCAAAGTTTTTCAACTATGCTCTTACGATTTTAAAAATTTTGCAGTAGAACCTTAAAAATCTATGGAATCTGATAAAATATTTTGAAAGTAGGTGATTTACATGATGTATTTATTGGCAGTCATATGCCCACCACTTGCCGTATTGGTTTGTGGGAAACCATTTCAAGCGATAATAAACTTTTTTCTAACACTCTTTTTTTATATTCCTGGGATGGTTCATGCAGTTATGTTGGTGCATGACAAGAAGGCGTGATGTCTCTCGATTAAATAGGAAGTACGGTTCTGTCGCAAAGTTTGTAAATCGAAAAAATGAAGTTTGATTGTTGCAAACTTCGTCTTCGTTTATATAGAGCATGAATGGTTTCAATCCCTTTGATTGTTAATTGTCTCACGAGGAATCCTCCAAAAAAAGCTGCTTCAGATGTTGTCATGTATTTATCGATTTCTTTCATGAGAATTCTCTTTGTTTTTGCTTTTCCTTTTATGTTACAATAATAAAGTAGGAAATGGACAAGATTTCCTTCTTCTTCAGTCACGCATTACCTAAACTCTTTGTTTGCTGTTAAGCAAATGAAGGGTTTTTATTTTGCTTGCTTAAATTTACTATCTATGACAGCCAAACGAATCAACTTCAGCTTAATATCCTTACTAAGAGAAAGCCATTCAGATGTACCAATTTTCATATCCTTTTCCTCCCCATTCCCTTTTTATACTTCAAGAAAATTACCCCCTTATTAAATTAGATGCGTAATGCACCTTATTTTCCTAACTTATTTTTCCTTGAGCAATAAAGACAGCCACTACCATAAGCACGATTATTAACTGAAGTTTCCCATTCGTGACCTTCATTACATTTCCACCATACTCTTTTACTTGAACTCCTCGTGACATCATAAGGCGTTAAAGTTCCATTTTTAGTGGGATGCCATGATAATATTTGCTTTGTAGCATTTTCTAATGTCATTTCTGTGTCGTTCTTTAAGTTTATAACCTTACGAAACACCATTACATCGCTTTCTCTATACTTCCTATGCCCACGTTCATTCTTTATGAAAGTATAACCCTCTTTTTCTAGTACATCAGCATACTTACGTAATGTACTAGATTGGATACCTAATTGCTCTGCCACGTCGCCAGGACTATATAGCGTATTCATAGCGTCTCACCTCAAAAATATATTCGCTATAGCAATGATATACCCTTTTTCCTAATAATTCACGTATCACTTGTTTTAAATTCTTAACATCCATAATCTTTACATAGATAATTTATATAATTCCTATTACAACCCCAATTTAAAGAACACATATCAATTTTAAAATTAGATACTCATCACATCCTCATACCGACATCAAAATCTTTTTTCTATATACAAGATTTTATGCAAAAAAAGAATAGCGGGGGATCCCTAGAATCATCGCTATATCAACGATGTATAAAATCATGTATAAAAGATAAATAGACATGAAAGCAAGAAACCTTGCAAATACAAGGTTTCTATCAAACGATTTGCTACTGATAATGAGACGTTATGTTAACTTCACGTAAATAGAAAATACATAATGTTATACAGTATCCCTTCTGATAAAATGGAATTAACAGGAGAGGAATTTACAAGGATATTGGTATTGGTGGGATCATTTATTTAATAATCGTAATTGGACTCATTATACTATTTTTCGTTTCTTTCATTTTATTTCTGAGAACACTCCTTCGAAAAATTCCTATAAAGCATCTGCCTTACATAATATTGAACAACTTCAACAAGAAAATAATATGCTCCTTAAAAAATTAATACAGGAACTCAAAGAGAAAAAAATTGATAAACTTTAACTTTCAATATCGAAAGTTATATCAACTTGGGGAGGATTATAGAACAATGCAAAGAGAAAAATCATGTGGAGTAATTATATATCAAGACAAACCAGATACTCGATATCTAATTGTAAAAAGTAAAGCTAATGGCCACTGGGGTTTTCCAAAAGGACACATAGAAGAAAACGAAACTGAGATTGATACAGCAAGAAGAGAGGTTAAAGAAGAAACAGGTCTAGATGTACTAATTCATGAAGATTTTAAGACAAGTATGGAATATGAAATTTCAGAAACAACTAGAAAAGAAGTGATCTTATTTTTAGGAACACCCATGAGTACATCTGTAACCATTCAGGAGGGTGAAATTGCAATGTATAAATGGGCTACATTTACAGATACATTAAACTTATTTGACCATGAAAATCAAAAACAAATTCTAAAACAGGCCCATGAGTTTTTAAATAAGAAATTAAGTTAGACATTACTATCGAGAAGTAGTGTAAATCACTTAGAAGAGGAAATTACAAGAACACTAGAACTTTTTCTTAATGAATCATGACTTCCACTAACGATAATTATGTAAATGAGCTGTCCATATGGTCGGCTTATTGTATTTTTTATGGATTTAACCATATCTTTTCGTTTCAATTTTGCTTTTGTCTGTCGGCTTGGCGAGAAAAGCACACAAGCCGAAAAAAGTTTTGCAAGGACAAAACCAAAAAGAAAAGGCGGTAGCCTTTAGTTGAAGGTCAACGAACCGATTTTTTTAATACCACCCGTTCCTTGTGGAACTTTTAGATCTATATAAGAATGAGAAGAGCAAAGTGAAAAAATTTAGTAATATCAAGAGTTTATAAGATATGGCGTGTACCCAAAAGAACTCCTAAGAAATGGGGAATATTAATAAAAAAAGATCTTATTACAAAATGACATCTAAAATAAATTCTCTGCTAGGCTGATACACTGTGTGGTCTATCCTAAACGCTGCATACTGATGATCTGAATAATCATTTATAGGCTCTACGTAAAGATGAAAATCTAGGTAATAAATGTAACGTTTTCGGAAGTTAGTTACTGGAAAGGTTGACAAGACGAACAAACTTGTGTCAAAAGCGATATCTATGTTTGTGTATTATCACTTGGACAATATTCGTAGGTAGGTTTCCAGCGACCATTTTTACATGTATACCTTATATCACCGATACAAGTAGTGGCCTCTTCTTGTTCACATGGGCCCATGTCATAGGGGAAATTTTGTTCGAAGCTTTGTGACGGATTATCATCCTGACAAAAACGACCTATAGATTTTCCAACGACCACCGCTACAAACGTACCAGATATCACCTCTACAAACTCTAGCCCCTGGTTCTTGAAATGGGCTTCCTTCTAAGGAAAAATTTTGTTCTGGACTCTCTGTATTTGTATATTTTGTTTGATTGGTCATGTTTTATCACCTCCTAATAACCATTATCTTCTCAATTTGTTTGTGTACTTATTAAGGAAAGAAATGGTGACAGAACCGTCTATTTCCCAACCTAAAATTGTATAAAATCTTGCACGCTCTTAGCGTGGTTTTTTTCCGAAATGCTGGCGGGACCCCATCGTCATGAAACTAAGAAAAGCAAATACCCCCAAAAAAGAAAAATTGAGCCAAACTCTTATAAATAACTGTGAAAAGATAAATTTTTTGTTATGGGAGGTTTCTCAAAATATTAGCTTGATGGGCATGGGGTCACCATATCATATCGGGAAAATTGAACGTTTAGATATAGTTTTGACACATTTTAAGCGTTTTCTGTACGTTAAGAGACATCTGTCCAGAAAATCTTGTATAAATATAAGATACTGAAAAGGTATGAAGACAACAAATTACAAACTAAATAAAGATAATGAGCCGAATATTCCTTAGAGTAGGAAATTCGGTTCATTTTATGTCAGAATTTGCTTAGCGTATATTTTCGTTAAAATGTGGGGGGAACCCGTGTAGGTGTTTCTATCTGCCAATCTTTCGGACAAAATAGAAAGAGTAACGCTTCATTTCTCATAAGGTTGTGTGCTAATCAAATTTTTGGTACTATTTTTTGTATCATCGAATAGCACACGACACTTTTTTATTTATTTAATACTGTACTGTTAACAACTGTGCTTAGATTCTTTAAAATTCGATTTGCATTTCATATCCCACCTAAGTCATGGTTTGAATTGAACTACCCCCACTTTCACTTCGTTTAGAAGTGGGGGATTCCTAAGTAAAGAGTTCTATCGAACTCTAATTTAT
>NZ_JAEHBO010000063.1:0-32023 GCF_016483575.1 Bacillus cereus group sp. N12 | reverse complement strand
TTCTAGCTTCGTCGGCAGCGTCAGATGTGTATAAGAGACAGCTCTTCCGTTGTTCCCTTGCTGATTTTCATTATTTCCTTGTTGAGACCCTCTTCCATTGTTCCCTTGCTGATTCCCATTATTTCCTTGTTGAGACCCTCTTCCGTTATTCCCTTGTTGATTCCCATTATTTACTTGTTGAGACCCTCTTCCGTTGTTCCCTTGCTGATTCCCATTATTTCCTTGTTGAGACCCTCTTCCGTTATTCTCTTGTTGATTCCCATTATTTTCTTGCTGAGATCCTCTACCATTACTTTCTTTTATTTGCTTCGATGGCTGTTCCTCGGTTTTCCTTTGTTCTTTCTGCTCTGGCTTCTCGTATTTTTTTTCTTTTACAGAAGACAAGTCCGCTGATGCATCAGGAGATGACTTTGGCTGCGATTGCACCTCTTCTTCGTTTTCCACTTGATTAGACGGCAAGGCAGGTGGAGTAAGCGCTTTTTTCTTCTCTTCCTCTTGCTTTATATAGACACCTGTGCCAATTCCTGCTTTCCTAGCATTCTCTCGCACTTCCAACGTACTGCTTTGATATACGACTGTAACATGTTTTATTTCATATTCTTTCTTTAATTCCTTCATTTCCTTTTCTAACTGTGGTTGTAACGCCTTATCTTTTGTAACAGCTGTTAGCATCACTTGTTTATCATTCGTTAAATACTTATCTTCTTGACTTTGCTTTATAATAGTACGTATTACGTCTTGCAACTGTTTATTTTCCCACCGTTTTATTTCTTTTAAAATACGCCTTCCATCATCATTACAAGCTTGCAAATCTATAACACGAAGATCCTTTGTTACACTCACCTCTAAACTTGGATTTATATCAACTGAGACATAAGCAAATACTTTTTCTTCCGGTTGGTTGTAGAAAAATAACAACGCGCATAGAAAACAAGCAACAAGTAATGATGCAGGCTTTAAGAAAGAAGGCATCGAAAAACGCGATGCTCTTTGCTCTTGCTCATCAAATGAGATTTCCTCCCCAACCATGTAAGAATTCTCTTTTCTTTTACACGTAATAAACTCTCCATTTTGTGTTAAAACAACTACGCTATGTTTTTTTATATCCATTACAATTCCTTTATTCATCATGCTTCCCTCCTCTTATATAATCAAGAATGTATGTATAGTTGTTTGCAAAGATAATACACATTGCAATGATATATTTTCTATGCCTCTCTAACGTTTTACGACTTACCCTAACACGCGGTTCAATATGTTTAAGCGGTAGCTTTTTCTTTCGGAACAGCTCTTCCATCATTTCCTCGTCTTTTATAATTATCTTTACTATTTCTATTAAATGTTCACGCGTATCACGATGCTTAGGAGATTCTTTAGCAAGCTCTGAAAATGTGATTTTAAACTCAGCTAGCACATTTTGAAAATGAAGAATTTCCTCCTTACGGTTACTATTTTCCATCTCTTTCATATACTCCGTAAGCGACACTTGCATTTCTAACATTTCCTCTTGCTTATCTTCTTTTAAAAAGACAAGATTATGTTTAGACTCCTTGCGTATATAGTCAATTACATCTCTTTTTATAAGAAGATCAGCAAACGCTAAAAAGGATTTTCCTTTTGTATATGAATACTGTTCAATTGCTTCGTTAAATGCAAACAATCCAATGCTATATTCATCATCCTGTTCTGTAATATATCGGCGGCAGACAGACGATATTGATTTTCTAATAAAAGGCTGATACTGTACGATAAACGCTTCTTTATCTCCTTCGTTGTTTTGTATGTTACATACGACATCTTCTATTTTCGGTTTTCTTAAGATCTTCATTACTAAACTCAACACTTGTAATCTCCCAGCCTCCTTCAAATAGCAAAATGGCCACTAAACAAGTGACCATTTAACCAAATTTTATTAGTACTTTTCTTTGGTCTTGTCTTCTTGCTGTTAGTTATATTTTTCGAGTCTAACTTTTCCCAACGTTTTCTCTCGGCACTAAAGTTAAGTTTGTATTTTTATCTACTTTCTTATTTTCTACCGTTCGTTTTGCTTATTCTTTTTCTATTTTATCTGCAATCCTTAAATAACTCTTCTCTATATCATTGGTAATTTCATCCTTTTATTTCGGATGCTCAACTTAATCTAGTAATTTTTATTAATACTCTGATATTCTTTTATAGTGATTTTTCTTCTATTTATTTTTTCACTATATATATTCGGAGGAATACATAGTTTTATGGGGGTCAAAAAATATTTTTTATAAAAAATAGATATTAATTTCAAAAATAAAAACCATTAATTTGAAGAAGAGCTAATCAAATTGATGGTTTTTTTGTAGTATCTATTAAATTCAGTTGTGCTCTCATTATATATTAGACAACCAACTGTTCTCACTATTTCCTACCGATTTTCTCAAGCGTTACCTTTCTTGATTATCATAATATGTCTTATCTGCAGATTTTCTATCATTTCCTTTTAGATAAGCTAATATTACTTTTGGGTTTTTAAGTAAGGCCCAATCTCCATATGTATCAAATCTTCTGCATGAAGTTATCATTCCATTTTTAATAGTACCGAATTTCTTATTATTTCGCTTTCCCCACTCTTTTAAACGTTTAGCGAAATCTGCATCTTCTGCCATAAGCATGTTTTCATTAAATCCGTTGATTGCCATAAAGTCTTTTTTATAGCACCAAAAAATCCCTACAGATATAGCTCCGTACTTAAAAAGTAAGGGGATTATTATTAACATTGCAGAGAGAAATATTCCTAAAGATATTCTTTCAAACTTCCCATTCACCCCACCACCAATGTATTTACCTGAAGCTAAATATTTATCTACATTAGACAACATAGACTCTGTCATTATCGTATCAGCGTCTATAGTAACGATTATTTCTCCACTAGCTATTTTAGCCCCTGCATTTCGAATTTTAGATAAGTTTTTATCGTTATTTTTTAATGTAATACAGTTATAAGATTTTGCTATTTCCTCTGTTTTATCTGTACAACGATTTAAAACAACTATGACTTCCATTTGATCTTTATATGCCTCTGATGCCGTTGCAATTGAATCTAAACATTTTCTAATATACTTTTCTTCATTATGTGCAGGAATTATAATAGAAAATTTCACATCTTTTTTCAAATTGACTCCTGAAGATTCAGTTGTCTCAGTCATAATATCCCCCTTATTTTATAAGATAAATATCTTTTATATATAACGTATATTAACATTTACTAGGTTATATTATAGAAACTGAAGGTAAAGAGGCTCTTACTGTCGACGTTCAAAAGCAAGACGTACAGCAAGACCTGTCAAGACGCTTGCCATAAGCCAACGTTGCACTCGTAACCACGTTGGGCGTGTGCCAAACCATTTGGCAACTTTACTTGCTGTAAATACAATTAGGAGGTTGACGATAAAGCTAATAGTAATTTGCGTAAGGCCCAAAACTGCACCTTGTAGAAGCAACGATCCTTTCTCAGGATCTTCAAATTGAGGTAGCAGTGATACATACAAAATTGCAATCTTTGGATTCAGAAGATTGGTCATGAGTCCCATTAGAAATAATTTCCGTGGTGGTTCATTAGAAATAGTACGAGGTTCCATAATAGATGTAGCACCAGGTTTAATCGAATTCCAAGCTAGCCAAAGTAAATAAGCGGCACCTGCCCACTTTACTGCTTCATAGACAGCAGGAACAGCAAGGAAAAGAACTGTAAGTCCAAACATTGTTGCGATTATATAAATTACAAATCCGAGCATAATGCCCAAGAGAGAAATAAATCCTGCCATACGTCCTTGCGTAATGGAACGAGAGATGAGATAAATCATATTAGGACCAGGTGAACAAACCATGCTAAGTGAAACAAGTGCAAAAGCTAGCAAAGTACTAAAGCTGACCATGAATCTTCCCCCTTTACGTTACATAAAATTTCCTATTGTACATTTTATCATGATTGAGGGGAGAAAAGATTAACTTTACGCACTATTATCGGTAACAAAAAAAGCTAACAACTCAAGATCGTTAGCCCCTACTTTCCATACTCGTGCCTATTAAAATACATCAAACGACTAGATTCTTCAACTTACAATATATTCTCCTTTTATTACAAAAAACGAACCTCGAATTGTTCCAGCTAATTTAGACTTCTGCCTAGCAAACTTAAACTTCTCTGCTAATTCCGTTGGTACTTCCATTCCATCAGAAAGCTTAAATCCAACAGCCCGCTTTTTCGGGTTATCCAATGTATACATGACGTTGATCCCAAGACCATCCTCATAAAAGACGTAGGTAAATTGAATATTTTCCACTTGAAAACATGAAGTTTCTAAAGGTTTCGCCGCAAACTCAATATCGCGTTCTTCTTTCAAAACGCGGTTCACATAATCAAGAGTCTCCTTGCTTTCACTAGCTGGTACAACTATAAACTCATGCTTGTATTTATTCATAAAGTAACGGGCTTCATGAGCACGTAATCCAGCAAGCGCTTCTGACATAGGTGAAGACTCTAAACCAACTGTAGTTACATTTTTAAAATCAACGTTATAGGACAATTTCATCTCTCCTTTTATCTCTTTACTTCCTAACAACCGGAATCCATATTTCACCAAATACTAAACCATTTCGCTGCCCCATCTCGACCGTTGTATTTGGTCCACCAACATAGGCAAAATCCTTTGCTTCTAGTAACACTTGACCAAAAGCAATACCAGTAAGTTTATTACTTAGCTCCTCAGCCGTCTTACCTTCTCCTTTAACTACTACGTATGCCCCCTTAGGAAACTGGATCACTCTACATTCTTCTTGTATTTGTTCTTCTGTCATGACACCAGCATAATACATCATCTTATTATTCACAGCTTCGCTCACGGAAAAAATGTAATCATTTGTAGCTAAAGCTTTTAAATTGTCCAGCCTTCCATCTTCTTTAACGGCCGACCAAAAGTCTTCCTTTTCTTTATTTATTCCAGCAAAGTCGGTGTATTCACTCTTAATTTCAGTTCCAATACCTAAAACGATAAAGCTATCTTTCTCTTCTAACGTATAATTTTTCATATTCAAAACCTTCCTCTTTTTTTATTAATCAAACGATTTATCTTTTCATCTGATAAGTTTATAATATCTTTAAATCATGTCAAAAAATGATACTGTTTAGGAGACAAAAATGAAAAAAGTTGAACGGATTAATACGATCATGCGCTATATTAACAACCGCTCCCACTTTACTATTTCTGAAATTATACAAGAATTTAACATCTCTCGGTCAACAGCTATTAGAGACATTAGAGAAATTGAAGCTATGGGGATGCCACTTGTCGCTGAAGTTGGCAGGACTGGAGGATATTTTGTTATGCATAACTCTATCCTGCCCGTCGTTCGCTTTACTGATAATGAAGTGAAAGCTCTTTTTATTGCCTTTATGGCCACAAGAAATCAACAACTTCCTTATCTAAAGAGTCGTCAGTCTTTAGCTGAAAAACTACTGGGACTTATCTCAGAAACCCAGCAGGACGACCTTGTTCTTTTAAATCAAATCTTACTTTTTGGAGGAACTAATCCTCATAACCCCGATTTACTTGAACTTTCTGACCTTCCCCATCCTATGTTAGAAAAACTCATCCAAATCCTTCTTTCGGATAGCCATTTATTGATTACTATCAATGAAAAGGAGGAAATCAAATCTTATCCAATTTATTTACTACACCTTTATCAAGAAAAAAGCCATTGGATAATTGAAGGCTTTGACATAAAAGAAGAAAAAAAGAAGATGTTTCTTGTCGATCATCTTATTAATATCGAACCCTATACGACGAAAAAGAGATTAAGTAAGAAAAAGATTTTAGAAAAACTAAGTAAGAAGGACGAAGCAATCAACCTTGTACTTGAACTTGGTCCAAAAGCGATTGCCCAGTTCAAAAAATACCATCCTTTCAAAATTTCAATTTCTTATACAAATCCTTACCAATCTACAGCCATTTTAAAAACTTTTATCAATGTTAACAGTCTCGATGAATTAACAGAAATAACGAATTGGCTACTTTTCCTAGGTAAGGATATCAAAATTAAGGAAATGCCTGAAGACGTGTTAGCAGGTTTACAAGAGAGATTATGCTTATACTTCCCATAAACATTGAACAGTTAAAACTCATTACATCGCTTTTTTAAAATCCTATTTTCATTACATGCTCCCATATAAAAATAAAAACACAATTCTTATTCCAGAATTGCACCCAATTATTGTATACAGTAAAGGTATTATATCGACAACTGTTACCTTAAAAACATGACAAATAATGAAAGCACGGAAAGTCTTCCCGTGCTTTTCTAAATATATATTATTCCGGATGATTTAGTTACCTCGGTACTTATCCTAACTGACGTTTAAATGCTTTACTAGCGAAGAAGTAAGCAATAACCATGATTCCCACGCACCAAGCAAGGGCAATCCAAATATCGTTGCCAACAGACCCTTCATATAAGAGAGCACGAATCGCATTCACGATTGAAGTTACAGGCTGGTTCTCAGCAAACGCACGAACAATTTTTGGCATCGTTTCAGTAGGAACAAAGGCAGAACTAATAAATGGTAGAAAAATTAGCGGGTACGAGTAGGCCGTCGCCCCTTCCATAGACTTCGCTGTCAGCCCTGGAATAACAGCAAGCCATGTTAGCGCAAGCGTAAACATTCCGAGTATCCCAGCAACCGCGAGCCAATCTAGCATGTTAGCGTTGGAACGGAACCCCATTAAAAGTGCAACAAGGATAACCACCACGATAGTAAGCACATTTGCAACAAGTGAAGTCAATACATGAGCCCATAATACCGATGAACGCTTGATGGGCATAGTAATGAAACGTGCCATCAATCCGCTCTTTACATCCGTAAACAATCGTACGGAAGTGTAAGCGACACCAGATGCGATAGCCATCAACAAAATTCCCGGTAATAAATAATTGACGTAGTTATCCGTTCCTGTCTGTATGGCACCACCAAATACGTAAACAAATAACAGCATCATCATAATCGGTGTAATCGCTACCGTAATAATCGTATCTGGACTACGCATAATGTTTCGCATTAACCGTCCTAATAAAACCCCTGTTTTGCTTTTCATTTACATCTCCTCCTTTTTTCCAATGATCGCAAGGAAAATTTCTTCCAATGTCGGTTGCTTCTCTATATACTCTACTTTTGCTGGCGGAAACATCTCTTTTAATTCAGTAAGAGTACCAGTCGTAATAATTTTTCCGCCATGCAAAATAGCGATACGGTCCGCCAGTTGTTCTGCTTCCTCCAAGTACTGAGTCGTAAGCAAGATCGTTGTGCCACCACCAGCAAGTTCCTTGACGGTATCCCACACTTCAATCCGTGCTTCAGGATCCAGCCCTGTCGTTGGTTCATCAAGAAAAATGACTGCTGGCGTCCCAATCAAACTCATGGCGATATCAAGTCGGCGCTTCATCCCTCCCGAATACTGGTCAGCCCTCTGGTTAGCTGCATCAGTCAGGCTGAATCTTGCAAGCAAATCGTCAGCGACTTGAGCGGGATTTGATACTCCACGCAAATCGGCAATCATCATTAAGTTTTCTCGCCCGGTGAGCATACCGTCTAAAGCTGCGAACTGTCCTGTGAGACTGATGCTTTGGCGAACATGGTCTGGTTGACGTTGGACGTCAAAACCGCCAATACTTACTTCGCCACTATCTTGCTTCATTAACGTCGAGAGGATATTGACCGTCGTCGTCTTGCCAGCTCCATTTGAGCCCAGTAGTGCAAAAATTTCGCCACGCTGCACCTCAAAATCCACGCCCTTTAACACCTCCTTGTCTTTAAAAGATTTTTTTAACTCTTTTACAGAAATCGCTGCATTGCTCATATTTTTTCCTCCTTTTAAAAAATGTTTTTCACACATAAGTTGCCTACACCCCTCTATTCAGTAACACTTAGTACCTAGTTAAAAATATAACTGAATAGCGATGGTGGCAATTCACATTTGTAACCAGCTAATCAGTCGGTATTACCTATTGCATTTATTTTTTTCTCAATTGCTTCATGATACTCTCGTTCAAATCTTCACGATACTTAGAGACATACGTTTTAGCGTTTGCCACTAATTCGTCAGCAAAAGATGCCACGTCCTCGCCAGTGATTTCAAGCACTTGTCTGCCTTCCGCCGCACCAGCTTCAAACAAATCGATTAATTCATACTGAATGTGCAGCATATCCATCCCGTTACCCGCTGAGAAATTCCACATGTAGTTTTGAATTTTCTTAAACACAAATTGGTAATCCTCCGGTAAGGCTCCAACCCGTGCCATCATCATTCTGTACTCTTTTTTATCACCAATTAATTTTTTGAACATTTCCATCATATTATTTTTCCTCCTTTTTTATAAAGCAGAACAAGAAACTCCAAAAACGTTAGACGCAATAACTTATTTTATGAGGCTAGTTTGACTTCAAGACGTTAATTTTTGATGATACAAAATCCCATTTTTCCCAAAACAATTCAAGCTCCTGGCGGCCAGCATCATTAAGTGAATAAAACTTACGGGGTGGCCCCATATCTGACGGTTTCTTTTCAATATTCACAAGCTTTTTCTTCTCTAATCGTACAAGGATAGTATAAACCGTTCCTTCCACGACTTCGGTAAACCCAAGATCATTCAGATGACGAGTAATCTCATAGCCATACGTTTCACGGCGGCTAATGATTTCCAGCACACATCCTTCCAACGAACCTTTCAGCATTTCAGTTAAATTTTCCATATTATGATCCTCCTCTACCCCCTATTCTGTCTGACTTATATTCAGTATCACAGAGTACTAAGACGAATTTTTCACTGAATAGCTTTTGTGAAATCATACTATTCAGTATTACTTATTACAACTACATTGTATGACTAAGTAGCAGTGGATGTCAACTGATTTTCAAAATTTTTCTAAAATCCGCTATTACCTATTGTTTACTGAATACGTTTTGAGAAACAACACTATTCAGTATTACTTATTACAACTACATTGTATGACTTAGTAATGGCGGATGTCAACTGATTTTCAAAATTTTTCTAAAATCCACTATTACCTATTGGATACAACCTATTTTCTTTCTGAAGAAGCCCCTCCACATACCTATCCAGCTAAGAAAAGAAAATACCCCAAAACAAAAAATCTACACTTTTTTATTTTGGGGCGCTATAATATTTCGAAGTTAGTGAATATGGATGGCTCTCCTTATTCATAAGACGGATTATTTTTTGTTCTTCTACTATTGTACCTGTGCATCTAATAAATTAGTTTTTGAATACATACAAATTCTTTATAAAGCCACTACTACATGTACAACATCTTTTCGTTACGATAACATCATAGCCATATCTTCTGCTGCAGTTGTAATTAGTTTTAAACCAAATGTTTCTTGTAATACATCAAGCACACCAGGTGAAATAAATTCAGGCGCTTTTGGACCGATGCGAATATCTTGAATGCCAAGACTAAATAGCCCAAGTAAAATGGCAACCGCTTTTTGTTCAAACCATGATAGGACAATACTCACTGGTAATTCATTCACTTCACATTGAAAAGCATCTGCTAAAGCGGCCGCTATTTTCACTGTAGAAATTGAATTATTGCATTGTCCTAAATCAATATAACGCGGAATCTCCGTACCAGGTACAACACCGTAATTTACATCATTAAAGCGGAATTTCCCACAAGAAGTTGTTAAAATAACCGTTTCTGGGGGCAGTGACGTTGCTAATTCACGATAATATTCTCCGCCTTTTCCTGGAGCATCACAACCTGCAATGACAAAGAAACGCTTTATTTTTCCTTCCTTTACTGCCTCAATAATTTCTGGAGCTAATGATAATACTGTATTATGATGAAAACCTGTTACTAACTGCTCATCCGACTCCATATGTACTTCTGGAAGTTCTAGCGCTTTTTGAATCAATGGTGTAAAATCATCATTTTCAATTTTTTGTACGCCCTCTAGTCCTGCAATATCATATGAAAAGAATCGGTCAGAGTAAGATCCTTTAATCGGCATAACACAGTTCGTTGTAGCCAATATAGCACCAGTAAATTTTTCAAAAAGACGTCGTTGATCATACCAAGCCTTACCAATATTTCCTTTTAAATGTTTATATTTTTTCAATTGTGGATAACCGTGTGCTGGTAGCATTTCAGAATGCGTATAAATATTAATTTCTTTTCCTTCTGTTTGCTTTAATAATTCCTCTAATGCAAATAAATTATGACCAGTAACTACAATTGCCTTACCTTCTACATGATTTTGAGTAATTTGAACAGGCTCTGGAACACCAAAGTGATTCGTATGTGCCTCATCTAATAACTCCATTACTCGTAAAGCTGATTTCCCAACTTTCATAGCCATATCAATATGTTCTTGTTCATTAAAATTAGAATTTGTTAATGTCATATATAACGCTTCTTGCGTTGTAGCATCTACAAATGCATCTGTATACCCTAGCTGAGCAGCATGCGTACGATAAGCCGCAATTCCTTTTAGTCCAAACACAATCGTATCTTGTAAACTTGCAATTGTTTCATTTTTACCGCAAACACCTATTACTTTACATCCGCCTGTTGGCGTTTGTTCACATTGATAACAAAACATTATCATCCCACCCTCTCCCAATCATTCCTTACAACCTAAGCATAATACCCAGTGAGATAAAAGGATGTGATATCAATCACAATAATATATGAAAATTTGTGACAGTTCATATTATTGACATAATATTTTTACTGCCTTCTTATATTAATACATAGGAATAATCATTTATTAACATAATATATAGACATCCTTTTAAGGAATGCAAATACCATATTTATCCAAGGTTTCACAAAATTCCCTTTACTAATGGTACAATTAAAGTTATGGAGGGATAATATGGTATATATGATGTTTTATTATGGAATACTGTTTCTTATACTCGGTATTGCAATATTTCTGTTTATTATGGCTGGGTCACGAAAAATTAGGAATAAAAATCTTTCATTCGTAATGATCGGTTTAGGGATAAATATACTTGCAAGTCCAGTGGCACTTTTTATAGGGGTGATGGCAACAGATTCTCCATATAGTACTAGACTTGATTTTTGGAAAGGATTTCTCTTTATTCAAGGAATACCTCTTTTCTTACTACTTATAGCTTTCATTTGGTGGTTTATTCGTCCGCCAAAAGTAACAGTTCAAACGAGTATTAAAAAAGACCTTGAACAAGATAGTAAAAGCACTAAGAAAAAAAGGAAACGAGGCCGTCCAATTACTGCCTTACGTATTGTAATTCCAATTATTTTAGTAGTAGGCTGTTTTTCTTACCTTTTGTATTTATACGACGTTACACTTAAAAAAAGTCATTCTCCAAATAGTATGAATACGATTAAAGTAGTAAAAATAGATTCAGACTCTTCTCATGGTTCCTTTCCTGTCAGAATTAAATACGACTTATGGGAACATTTTGACACAAATATTGCAAATGACGGGGAACGTCTCGATTCCTCAAACGTTTCCGTAGATTGGAAAAACGATTATGAAGCAACGATAACGCTACGTGGAAAAGAAACAGTACCTGAAGTTGTGGAATTTAACATATCAAATAAATCCAATGGTTCTGTTTTTAAGAAGGTACAAAAAGTGGTCAGTTCCTTTACCTTTCAAAAAAGTGAATCTCCAAATCTAATAAATATTATCGAGTTTAGAGAAACAATAAAATCAAAAGGACCAAGCCCCAGTTCAACTGTAAGAATCTATTATGGGAAAAGGGGGAGCATTTTAGAAAAATATAAAGAGGTCACTCTTAAGGAAATGTATACGACAGAGAACTTCAATATCAATTGGAGCAACGATGAACAAGTACAGGTAGATGTATTAGAGGAAAATGTAATAACATCTACCATCGTGATTGATTTGTCAAAGTAAATTTATTTTTCACATGTTATAACTGTTTCCTACATGGCACACGAGAAATACATAGTATATACAACTAAAAAGATTTATAGACATTATGAGCAACCTCTTTCTTTCTTTACAATACATTTACACTATCTTTACATTATTTACATTATTTATATGATATATTTATATAGAAACTACTTAAGAAATTTCATGTACATTTTATCTTTATGATCTCTTATCTGATTGATAAAAAGATCATGTTATATTTTTATAGCAGGGGTGAATTAGGATGACTGAAACTTTAAAAACACTTATAATGCTTGATGCTACTTATGTTGTTATAGCAATTATGACGGTACTAGTATTTGTATACTTGGAATTAAAATCTCAGTAATATATGCTGGCGTAATCGACAGATTCAGCATTTAAATATAGTTAGGAGCAAGAGAGGAGAAAATTATTTCCCCTCTCTTTTTTCTTCCCAAAATTTCTTACATCTACAATAAGCTTCATCATTATTTTATTCTTTGTTCCTTATTTCAACAAATCCAGTGTATGTAAAAGCAATCCTTTGTCCCCTACTTCACCATGTCCAGGTAGTACTACATTCATATTTCCATATCGCTTCAACACATTTCCAATCGATGTGGACCATTCATTTACATACGCATCAGCAACATTCCCTAAATCTTTCGCTTCAGCAGATTTCACTAAACAGCCTCCAGCTAAAATTTTATATTGTGGTAACCATACAACGATGTTATCTTCTGTATGACCTTTTCCCGGATAGAACGTTTCTACTTTCATGTTTCCAAACTTCATATTCGTAATTGTTTGCAAGTCTCCAAGCGGCTCATCGTATCCATTTTTCTTTGCTAGTTCCGCGGTTAACGCTGTACTATGCGCTTTAATCCCTCTTTCTTTCAACGTTCTTATTCCGCCAATTCGATCAGCGTGCGCATGTGTAATAATGACATCCGTTACTCGCTTCTGAAATTTCTTTTCTACCATCTCTATTAGTTCCTTCGTTAACTTATCATCCCAAGAAGAATCGACAAGTACTAATCCTTTAGAAGTAGTAAGAACTAGACCGTTTGAAGGAACTGCTTCTTCGTTAAAATAACCTAACTCCGTATGAACCCATACATTTTTATTTAACTGAGAAATTGAAATGGTTTCTGTCTCATTTTTTATTACTTTTTGCTCTAGCTTTTGTTCCGCTTTCACAGAAGAAATTGTGCTAACAAATTGAGTTAACCCTAGTAAACTTACACATACCCCTACTTTTAATAATGTAGTCTTTTTCATTTCCTCCACCCTTTCTTTCAAACTAAATAGTTATTACCTATATTAGACATTTCAGCTCAAATGTTTGTTCCATCTTTTCTTACATATTTTTCATGTAATGAATAAAAAAGCATACAACATTCTGTACGCTTCAAAACTTAATCTTTCATTCCATAATTCTTAAATTCTTCCTCATTCCCACAAAATACATTCAAATCAATATACTTTTCTTTCCCGTTATACCCTCTTAACCTTCCACGATTTGTGTATTGCCAAAACGTCCAATTTCTTTCATCCGATAAACTCGGTTTTGTAAGAACACTACGAATCCATATATCACATTGAGGATATGCATCTTTTATGTACAAATCATACGCCTCTTGAGTTGCATACAATATTACTTTCTTGTCATAATGTTTTTCTAGCATTTTTACCATTACTGTCAACTCTTTCTCAACATCTTCACGATGAGGTGGATTATCTTTTTTATTAGCATAAAACTCAACATCAATTACCGGTGGCAATGCTTGTTTATATTTTGGAACGGTTCGTATATATTGCTTTGCTTGCGTTTCACCTTTACTATCAAAACTAAAAAAATGATACGCTCCGGTGCGCATACCTGTCTTATTTGCATTCATCCAATTTGTCGAAAAGTACTCATCCACAAACGCACTTCCTTCAGTAGCCTTTATAAACGCAAACTTCATATTTTGTTTTTCTAACTCTCTCCAATCTATCTCTCCTTGATAAGATGCGACATCTACACCTTTTATCTCATATTTGTCCGCACTGAATTGATTCGGAATGAATATACCTTGAAAAACTAAATAAGCGACAACACCCATTACACTAATTAAGGTTAAAACTCCTCCTATAATAAATTTCTTTTTCATTCATATCCCCCATCTTTGCGCATTAAAATTCTACTTACCATTCACGTTTTTTATTAATCATCATTTTTTCTTCAAACGCCTTCTCTAAATCAATATTTAGTTTATTCGCTAAATCACATACATTCCAAATTACATCAAACATTTCTAAACCGATTTCTCGTTTCGACTCTTGTATTTTATCACGCTTTAAAATAGCTTCTGTTAATTCCCCTAATTCCGCCATTGCATACATCGTGCGCTCTTCAATTGTTGTATGTTGAAACCCTTTTTCTTTACTAAAACTTGCTACATTTCTCTGGAATTCTGAAATATTCATACTTAATCTCCCTTCTTCACAAATGCCAGTTTTCTATTAAACTTAAAATCAAAACTGGATTTTGTTAAATTATAACATTCATACTATAATTTATTTATAGCCCATTAACGGAGGTGTTTCTGGTGACTCTCTTCGCATATTCATCATTATTTATTCTAGCAATCATTTCATTTGCACTAGCATATTTCATCGGAGTAAAGCAATACACTTGGCTCTTATCAGGATTCAATGAACGACGCGTGCCGGATAAAGTGAAGTTATCAAAAATAGTCGGTCTTTATAATTTATTTGCTGGTGTTATTGCCACAATTGGCAGTGTCTTCATTACTCCTAATGTTAAAATTATATTTCCCATCATTATTATTGGCCACGTTATAATTGCTGCTTATGTAAATACACGTATGGTTCAGTAAAAAAGATCATCCAATTAGATGATCTTTTTTTATAACTTATCAACATATTGCTTCGCTTCTAACAATGAAAAACCAAAAGCCTCTCTCACTCTCTTAACTGCTGTAATCGTTTTTCCATCTTCCACAAGCTGGCGTAATTCTTTATTAATTTCATGTTCTCTTTCTACAAATCCCATTTCTTTCTTAATTACTTGTAATCTATCTTCAATCCGCTTTAAACGCGTATTTGTTTTCTTTTCGATTTTATTTAATTTTTCAACGATATAAATGAATCCAAAGGCTGCTATCGGTATAATTATCCATAATTCCATAAACGCTCCCCCTTATTAGTTTTCATTTGTTTTACTTCACTAATTTATGTAAATTTTACCACAAAAAACATTTAATGTATAATATTAATATACAACACTATTGATAAAACCTATTATTTTAGGAGGACACTTTATGAAAAGATTTTTGAATACGTTATTGCAATTTGTAGTTCTTTCAATCATGCTACATTTATCATTTGATATAGTTGGTTGGCTTGTTTTCAGTGCACCAATTGAAAACAAACAAATCATCATTTCTTTAATAACAACCTCATGGCTTATGTACATGTACAGAGATAAATTTTTTAGAACATATACTTCGAATTAACTTAAAATAAAAAAACACTTCATCAATATAAAATGAAGTGTTCTCTTTTTCTCTTTTTCTCTCTTTCTCTCTATTTATTACTGTATAATAAAACTAATATTCTATCTTTTCTAAAGAAGGAGTCACTATGAACTTAAAAAGTAACAATATATATGAGAGAATGAACGAATATTCCGTTGCAGGATTAAGCCTTGCCGTTATACGTGACGGTAGACTTGATGAAACTACTGCCTTCGGAACACTTGAATCTGGAACAACTAGAACTGTCAATACGAATTCCATATTCAATTCTTGTTCTATTAGCAAGTTCATCACCGGCATACTCACACTAAAATTATGTGATCAAGGCATAGTACATTTAGATGAAGACGTAAATGATAGACTCACATCTTGGAACATCCCTACTAATCTATTTACTCTACAGAAAAAAGTCACGTTGCGAAACTTATTAAGTCACCAATCTGGGATGATTGATCCTCCTAATAGTTTTGAACATTATACACTTGCACAAGGGCTACCAAGCATGTCTGAACTCCTTGCTGGTAAAACATTATATTGCCCAGTACCTATAGAAACAACTTATAAACCAGAAAGTGAATTTCACTACTCAGATGCAAACTTTTGTATAATCGAGCTACTACTTGAAGATATTACAGGGAAATCATTTGCTCAGTTATTAGAAGAACATATCTTCCAGCCACTACAAATGAAAAATAGTAGACTCTTCTCTCCCGAAGTCATAGATAAAACCGATTATTTTGCTTGCGGTCATAATAAAGATTGCACCGTTACAAATGAGAAGTATCTATTTTATCCATTCGCAGCTGCTTCAGGTATTTGGACAACACCAACTGACTTATCAGCTTTAGTTATTGAAATCATTCATTCCTTACAAGGAAAGGGCAAACTAAAACTTTCTCAAAAATTAGTAATAGACATGATTTCTCCTCAAGGTTGCTCAAAATGGACTGGATTAGGTGTTTTTCTAGATGATCCTAATGAAGAATTACAGGTTTATTCACTCGGATGGGGCGTTGGATTTCAATGTATGATGGTTTGTTATCCATACTGCGGGAATGGTGCTGTTATTATGACCAATTCCGATTTAGGTGTTCATCAAATGGAAGGGATTATTGGTGAGGTTGTAAAAACGTTATCCTTATAATGAAAATAAAGAAGCTGTTCCTTCCAGCTTCTTTACCTATATAACATTTTTCGCAACAATTTTAATATGTTCTGGTGCGATAATTTCAGTTATACTTTCTTGAAAATCTTCACGCAACATTTCTTCAATATGTTCTAGTTGCACTTCAACATGAGTACATTCTAAATTATGTATGTTTAATAATGCATAATGATCTTTTTTCTTAATTACTAAATATTGATTTTCCTCTGTTACGAGCATTGAACCTAATCGGACTCCTAGTAGGCGTTGATCATCAAACTTCATAATTACTTCTCCTTCCTTCACATATATATAATTAGCATACAAATAATTATATTTATGGAAATTCCTATAATGTAGACTATATCATAATTTACTAAAATATAAATATCATTTTTCTTCCCAATGAAAATTCCTATTTTTTGATATATTTCGATACAAAAAAACTTTCTCAACAAAAAAATAAGAATTTTCAGTTTTTTATTCCGTGAAAATCTATTATAATAAAGTTAATAAATGTTTGACCTCTCCTAATTCATGTACATATGGATGATCAGTAGTTGCTGCTACTGATCTATTTTTTTGATTTCAGAAAGCAAATATGCTGCATCCTTTCCTACACCACAAATAAGTGCAGAACCCCTTTGAGATTGCCATGGTAAACCGATATAATACAATCCTCTTACTGGACTAATCCCCTTTACATGATTAGGACATCCATTCCCATTCACTGCCCTTTCTATTTCAATCCATTTATAATTCTGAATAAAACCTGTTGACCATATAATGCTTTCTGCACTATACGTGCCACCGTTCTGAAACATAATGTTATTTTCTGATGCACTTACTACTTTTTCCTGTAGCTGTATTGCTCCATTACGAATGAGTTCCTTACCTTCAAATCCAAAAATGGGATCCTTTCTCTTTTGAAACCATTTCCCCCTCTTTGTATTTACTTCGGCGTACAATAAACCCAATTT
Organism: Bacillus cereus group sp. N12; assembly: GCF_016483575.1. Lineage (NCBI taxonomy): Bacteria > Bacillati > Bacillota > Bacilli > Caryophanales > Bacillaceae > Bacillus > Bacillus cereus group sp. N12. The sequence continues at coordinate 14,394 of NZ_JAEHBO010000063.1, read as the reverse complement.
TTCTAACCAATTAAAAATACTTTTTCTAAAAAGATGTAACGGTAAATACGTTAAAGGATGACTAATAGACATTGTAACTTCATGAGTCTTTGCCAGTTCTACTGCAATTTGCATTCCTGAATTCCCGCCACCTACTACTAGTACTTTTCCCTTAGGGATTTGTGATGGTGATTTATATTGTGATGAATGTATTTGATAAACATGCGATGAAAGATGTTGTGAAAATGAGGGAATGAATGGCTGCTGAAAACCACCTGATGCGATAATAACTTTTTTTGATTGTAATATTTCTTTAGAAGTATGTAATTCAAATATTTCTTTCTCTTTCCTTATTTTTAAAACTTCCGTTTGCAATTGTACCGGTAGTTGAAAATACTGTACATATTCTTCTAAATACATTGTAATTTCATCTTTATGTGGAAATTCATTCTTTTCTCCTTTTAATATCATCCCTGGTAAACTGCTATATTCCCTTGGTGTGAAGAGCTGCAAAGAATCATATCGATTTCTCCATGAATCACCAATCCGATTTCCTGACTCAAGTAGTAAAAAATTATATCCTTCTTGCTTCAAGTAGTATCCCATTGTTAATCCAGCTTGACCCGCTCCGACGATAATTGCATCTAACATCCTTTTCCTCCTTCTCATTTCACATGAATATATGCTCATTTGTTCATATGTTTTATCATACGATTTATTTTTCAATAATTCAATCTGTTTAACAAAATGAAAAAGAGCAGTTCACTACTTTATGAACTACTCTTCATTCCATTTATTTAATACGTAATTACACTGCACTATCTCTGAAAAATTTATATATTAATCCCTTCCGGTTCTACCATCTCTCCTCATAAAATACGATTCTATTTGAAAACGGATCAATTACAGTTAATTCGATTGTATCCCAAGGTGTTTTTTCTATATTTGGCTTCGAATAAGCATATTCTTTATTCAATAATATAGAATGATAATCCTCTACATTATCTATTTTGACGCGAATCGCACCGCCTGGCGAAGCATCTCCATGATGTTCTGATAAATGCATTACAGCATCATGTAACGAAATTTGTATATATAATGGCATATGTTCCTCATAACGATGTTCCCAATCCATTTTAAATCCTAAAAAATCCAAATAAAATAGCTTTGCTTTTTCAACATCAACAACTCTAAATATAGGTGTAATCATTTATAATCCTCTCCTACTTATAAACATCTGCCGCCAATTCCCTCAATACATCCACATTCACTACTTCAAAACAACCATTGTTCTTTTTTATAACCTCTTTATCACAAAAAATATTTAATGTGCGCAATAAATGCCGATAACTCGTTCCTAACAATTCAGCTGTTTCCGTTAAATTCCCACTAAATACAATTCGATTTCCGTGCTGCACTGCTCGTTCCCCTGCTGCTAACATGTAACTTGCAAGTCTGTTTTCAAGTGGATATAGTAAATTAATTGTACTATTTTTCGAAAGTCGATTTAACTTATGTGCTAACGATCCGCAAATACATCGCAAAAATTTCGCATCATAAAATAGTTGATTTCTCACTTTCCCTAAAGGCAAACCAACACAATATGAATCTGCCATCACTTGTACGTTTGAAGCAGTCTTTTGAGAATGAATTAACTCAACATCCCCTAGCAGCTGCAAACTATCATAAAAGCATAACAATACAGATTTCCCGTTACTTAACGTATTAAACGCTTTCGCTTTTCCTTCAACAAAAAAATATAAATAATCTATCTCTTCATTTTCTCTACAAATAAACTCATTCTTTTTAAAAAATATAAGTTCCATATACGGTTTCATATCATTACTAAAAAAGGAGTCAATATTATTTTGTTTCATATACTCTGCTAATTTAATTGAATTACATACTTTCTTCATAGTTCCCCCGCCTTTACAACTCATCCCCATTGTAATCAAAATTTTCTTCTTCCACTATGACATATGTCATAGTAATACACAATTTTAGCATGATACAGTCATTACAAATATGAAAATTAAAGGGGATATTACATTGTATAACTTTCTTTCTGTCTTTATTGGTGTGCTCATCGCCGTTATGCTTCCACTGAACGGGATTTTATCTGAATTAATTGGCAAGTACACAGCGAGCGTTGTCATTCACCTTGTCGGTTTAATTGCAGTTATCTTCATTTTAATCATAAACAAAAATAAAATTCATTTTAATAAAAGCATTCCACTTTTTTTATATAGTGCTGGAGCGATTGGGGTATTCACTGTTCTTTTTAATAATATAAGTTTCTCCGTCCTTGGTGCCTCTATTACGATCGCATTAAGTTTACTCGGTCAATCTATTGCTTCCATCGTTATTGACCATTTCGGTTTATTAGGAATGAAGGTTGCAAAGTTTGAAAAGAAAAAACTAATTGGATTATGCTTCATCTCTTCCGGAATTATAATCATGACAATTTATTAATGGAGGCAAGAAAATGTTATATATTACTATCGCTATTTTAGCTGGTGTTTCTATCGTTGTTGCTAGAATTATTAACGCGAATTTAGCAAAGGAAATTGGCAATTGGGAAGGTACCTTTTTCAATTATATTACTGGATTATTTTTCTCCGCTCTATTTTTAATTTTCAGTTCAGATTCATTTTATATTCCAATTCATACGTTGCAATCCATTCCTATCGCTGTATACTTAGGCGGATTAGTAGGCGTTATCGTCATTTCATTATCAAACTATATTACTCCTAAAATATCTGCATTTTATTTAACGTTACTCATCTTTATTGGACAATTATTTGCGGGCACTATCATTGATTTCTTCCTATCAAATGAACTATCAATCGGCAAAGTGGTCGGTGGAATTTTCGTATTAATTGGGCTTACTTACAATTTACTCGTTGATCGCCCTATAAAAACTGTGAAGCATAACCAAGTTCAACTATAATACTTTACGCTTGCCTATCATATATTAATAGAAAAGCTCTTCACACGAAGTAATAGAGAGGAGAATACCCTATTAAGAAAATCATTTTATTGCTAGGTAGTGCATTGATTATTTTTGGAATCATATGGTTTTTCAACTTTGGAAAATCTATTCAAGATTTCTATACAGCAAGTAAACCAAAGAAGAAAGCTACTATCATTTCAACTCAAAGGGACCCAAATGAGCCCCCTGTCTTTTTAGGAAAACAGGAAATAAAAGATATACATGTCGAGTCAATTAAAACAAAAAAGGATATCTTTCTTACAAAAACAGATGAAGTAAAAACGTTTATTAACAGTATGGATACCGCCAAAAAAGGAAAATTAACATTAGATGAAGAAGGATCAGATTTAATAGATTGTGATATGTGGATTACTTTCGAAGATGGAACTTATAAAAAATATTTCATATGGGTAGTTGACCATCATAGTAACGAAGTGATGATTGCTCGGCAAGATACTCCTGATGATGTAAACCTTACGTACTATCAATTAAATGAAGGTAGTTCAAAAAAGGTTTATAACTTATTTAAAAAAATTATTTAAACAAAAAAGTCATGAGCACGTAAGCTCATGACTTTTTGCACTATATATATTCCGGGAACACTTTACAGCTCTTTTCCTGTTCTATATCATGTCCAAAGAAAACAATTGGATTCTCTTTCCTAACAATTTCTTTTAAACGCTTAATTGAAGATAAAGCTAATTCCGAATCAACCCCCGCGAACGGCACTTCATCTTCAAAATTCTCTTTCGTATACGATGCATCAATCGTTAATAACACTGGGCCAGAGTTTTCCGTCTCAATGAATAGTGACTGATGTCCTGGAGTATGTCCTGGCGTATACAATAATTGAACACCTGGTACGACTTCATAATCCCCTTCAATGATTTTGTAGTTTAAATTCGGCAATATACATTCTTTCAAATATTCTTCACTATGTTGTGCCGTCTCATATTCAGCACGCTGCACAAGAATCGGTGTATTTGTAAAAGCACCATTTCCCCCTGCATGATCAAAATGCAAGTGAGAACTAATAATATAAAGAAGGTCTTCCGGCTCATAACCAACGCGTTTTAAAATATTCACGATCCTATCTTCTTCAGTCATTTTCGGTAAAATCTGCCCTTCAACAAATGTACCGTCAAATAAATTTTCATTATTAACCGCACTTTCTGGCATACCTGTATCTACTAAAATTGGCCCTTCTTCTGTCTCCAATAAATAACACCATACTGGTAAGTTTAATAAATTCCCCGGTGTGAGCGTACTATTAACAGAAGAATGATCTAACATACAACGACCAGCTGGCACGAAATAAAGCTTCTTTACCGTCATTATGTATCCACCTTTACATTTCGTTTTGAATAAAACAATACAGTAAAAAATTCTACTTTTTAGAAATAAACTCCTTCTACTCTTTCATTCCAGCATACAAAAAAATGTACTTTTTACATAACAGCATTTCACCATCTATAATAAAGGAGTAAATGATTCTTACTTTAATGGAGGGACTACAAATGAAAGCAATTGGTTTACATGAATACTTACCTATTGAAGAAGAAAACAGTTTAATTGATATTGAAGTTGAAAGACCTGTTGCTATAGGAAGAGATATGCTTGTTAAAATTAACGCGATTTCCGTTAATCCAGTTGATGCAAAAGTTCGCTCTCCGAAAGATAAAAAAGAAGATGTAGCGAAAATACTTGGCTGGGATGCTAGTGGTGTTGTCGTACAAACTGGCGAAGGTTGTACGTTATTTAAAGAAGGCGATGAAGTGTTTTACGCTGGAAGTATTACGAGACAAGGTACATATAGTGAATACCACCTAGTCGATGAAAGAATCGTTGGTAAAAAACCTAAAACTTTAAGTGATACTGAATCTGCCGCAATTCCTTTAACAGCTATTACGGCGTGGGAAGGTTTATTCGAGCGTTTAGGCATTAATTACGCTAAGAAAAGCGAAAATACATTTAAAAACATTTTAATTATCGGCGGAGCTGGTGGTGTCGGTTCAATCGCAATTCAGCTTGCGAAATGGGCTGGATTAAATGTAATCGCAACTGCGTCTCGCGATGAAACGATAGAATGGGTGAAAAACTTTGGAGCTGACCATACAATTAACCATCATAAACCTTTAAAAGAGCAACTACAAAGCCTTGGATTCAACGATGTAGATTATATTTTCTGCTTAAATAATACAGATCAGCATTGGCATGGTATAGGTGAAGTAATTAAACCACAAGGTAAAATTTGCTCTATCGTAGAAAATGAACATCCTCTTGAAATGGGCATTCTAAAAAGTAAAAGTGCGACCTTTGTTTGGGAGTTTATGTTCACAAAGCCGATGTATGAAACTGGTGATATGATTACGCAGCATGAACTATTAAATAAAGTGAGCGAATTATTAGATGAAGGTATTTTAAAGACCACTTTAAATGAAACATTAGCACCAATTAACGCTGAAAACTTAAAGAAAGCACATGCATTACTTGAGAGTGGACGTACAATTGGGAAGATTGTATTAGAGAAGTTTTAATAAAAAAGTCCGATTTCTAAAGAAGAAATCGGACTTTTTTTACCTTTATTTACTTGAAATCTCTTGATCATTTTGAGTATCTAATGGCGCTCGCTTCCCTATTCCGAAAGCATAGAAACTAATTGTAACGATAGCTAAGAAAACAATACCTACAACTAGTGAGATACGAGTATCATCGTTAAACCACATTCCGATTAATACCATAATTAAAAAGGCAATCGTTAAATAGTTTGTAACAGGAGCAAATGGCATTTTGAACGGATGATCCTTCATCTCTGCCCCTTTTTCTTTTCTAAAACGAATTTGACTAATTAAAATGACGAACCATGGTACCATACCTGGAAGTACACTCGCACTATACACATATACGAATAAGTTTTTTGGCGCAATATAACTTAAAACTACACCAACCGCTAAACCAATTATTACACCAACTGTACCAAATAATGGAACACCGTTACTAGAAATTTTCGTAAAATATTTCGGTGCTTGTCCATTTACACCTAACGTATACAGCATACGTCCAGCACTATAAATACCACTATTACAACCAGACATCGCCGCTGTAATAACAACGAAGTTAATAAGTCCAGCAGCTGCCGTAATACCAATCTTCGCAAAAGTTGCCACGAACGGACTACCAATTGTACTTAATTGATCCCACGGATACACAGTTACAATAACGAAAATAGCACCAATATAGAATATTAAAATACGCCAAATTGTACTTTGAATCGCTCTTGTAAGTGTCTTCTTCGGATCTTTCGCTTCACCAGCAGTAATCCCAATTAATTCCACACCTTGATATGCTCCAACTACAAGTGATAATGCAAAGAAGAATCCTGAAAAACCACCTGTAAAGAAACCGCCATTTGACCAAAGATTAGATATGCCAATCGCTTCTCCGCCGTTACCAATTCCGAAGAAAATAAGGCCAAATCCAGCAATAATCATTAATAAAATTGTAACGATTTTAATCATCGCAAACCAAAATTCAAATTCACCAAATGACTTAACAGAAATTAAGTTAGCTGCACCAAGAATAACCATTGCAATCACACCTGGTATCCAAGCCGGTAGACCTGGGAACCAATATTGCATATACGCTCCAACTGCGATAATCTCTGACATCCCAACGATAACCCACTGGAACCAGTTACTCCACGCTGTCATATAACCAGCTAACGGGTGAATATACTTATGACCGAACGTCGCAAATGAACCTGTACTTGGCTCCATATACAACATTTCTCCCATGGCACGCATGATGAAGAAGATAAAAATACCTGCAATTGCATAGGCAAGCATTACTGACGGACCTGTCCACTTAATCGTGCTAGCTGAACCCATAAACAAACCAACACCAATTGTTCCGCCTAAAGCAATCATTTGAATATGACGTGCTTCTAAACCTCTTTTCAATTCTTTGTTTGCCACTTCACTTCCCCCTCTTAGATGATTCATAGCCGCATTTTAAAACAAGATGCTTTCCCCTAATTCCTTTTGGCCTGAAAATGATGAAGCAAACGTCATTTTACACTAGCTTTAAAGCTATCCTAAAATCGTTTTTTGCCTCTTACAAAATTCTCAAAACCTTTCATCTTCCAATATTCTATAAATCTTAAAATTACTTATTTTATATTAATTCATTTATCTGAAAAATTCAATTATTTTTTCAATAAATTAATATGCATAATGATGTTTAATTTTTAACTGAATTAGCAATAAAATACATCTATTCAAAATGGTTCCGATATGAATATTATTACAATATAAATAACCGAGGAGAGCATATCTTCCTCGGTTTCACATCTCATGTACTTCAATCTTTATAGTTGATAACGTTAGTTCCCACACGTCCGATTCATATACCAATCAGAAATTTAATATATTAATAAACTACTAACTTCTTTACTCCAGCCCAATTTTGAGACAGGAATCTTACCGCCTCAAAACAGCAGGATAAAATATAAAAGAGCCTCATTTTCCAATGAGACTCTTTTCCTAATACATAATTAAACTGTTTTTTCATCTCGTTTACCAACAATAAACACCTTAGTAAACACCAACATGATAGCTACAATAGCTAGAAAATAAAGTGGCATCACCAGTAACGAGCCCGTATGAAGTTGACTCATTCCCCAAATTGTCACCGTCACTATTATATAGTACCCTAAGCTAAACAATGCTCCAGCTGTACCAATGACATCTTGAAAATCTACTAATGCTAAACTTAAACAGTTAGGTAATGCTACCCCAATTCCTAATAGCAATATAAACATCGCTACTAAAAATCCAATCATATATATTATGTTTGGATTTGATCCAACTGAAGTAATAATAGATAAAGCGACTGCTCCACCTGTCATTACAAAACAACCGATATATATAATTTTCTCTGGTTTATAAGTGGTAAGTAACCGCTTTGAAACTTTCGCTCCAATAATAGAAGCGGAAGCAACAACAATTCCTAGAAATCCGTACATACTAGGCGATAACTGAAAGTATTCAATAAAAATAAACGGCGCTTCTGCATAATAGCTAAATAAAACGCCATTCGCTCCTCCAATTAATAGCCCATATGTTACTACTTTCGGATTTGTAATCAACCGTTTTAAAACAGAAAACACATTTATTTTATCCGTTACTGCACCCGTTTTTGTTTCTGGAAGAGAAACAAACGTATACAGCAAAATTCCGATACTCATAACTACTAAACTTAAAAATACTATTTTAAATCCAAACATTTGATCAAGAAAGCCACCAATTAACGGTCCTATTGCTGGTGTAAAAGCAATGACTGCCGAAATTTGAGCAAACATAACGTGACGTTTATGCCCTTCTACACTTTCACGAAGAATCGTTTGCGTCACAACTGATCCTGCACTTGCTCCAAACGCCTGAATAAAACGACTTAACAATAAAAATTCAATGGAACTTGCAATAAAGCATAAGAAGCTCCCCGCGCCATATATGACAATTCCAAGTAACATCGCCGGGCGACGACCAATTATATCGGATAACCATCCAATAAAAAATACACCTAAAGCAAATCCAGCAAAATAAACACTAAGCGTTAACTGCACCTCATTATTGCTTACATGTAACGCCTTTGAAATGTCTGGTAAAGACGGTGTATAAATTGTTTCACTAATTTGCGGAAATGCTACAAGAATAATCATTAACCAAAGTGATGGTACTGAGACTTTTTTCATTTTTCATACCCTCCTATAACTTTGAAAATCTCAGAAATAAAAAGACTTTCCTAAGCTACGGAACAGGAGGGGCCATTATAGAAATCCGATCATAAAACAACAAAGAAAACACCTCAATTACGTATGTTAATACTTATAGGAGGGTAATATTAACATTGATTTTTAAATATACTTTTTCAATTATATTACATATTATCTCTACTTTTCTAGTGTTGATGCCTTGATTATTTGTTAGAAGATTATCATTTTTATATTATCTGAAAACTAATTCATTTCAAAAAACAGTAAAAAGAGCTGATTCAAAATATAGTTTAAGTCAGCTCTTTTCTCTCTTTTTTAGTACTTTTATGCTGATCTATTTTGTTTTTCTCGTGTTGCAAATTGTTTTTCACTACGATTCCCCATAAATCTAAAACATAAAGATAGGTGCAATCAGAGAAAATTTAACAAAAATAATTTATGAAGCATTTGAAGATAAACTTTTATCTGGAGTAAGACCTTTCCGTTAAATATAGCGTTTATAAAAGGGATTAGCCGTACATAAGACGAGCGCCTAAAATACAATTCTGTTAGAAAATTTTGCGCTATATTCTCTTTTATTTTATTTATGATAGCTGATTAATAACACATTCTAAAAATTTGTCTACCTTTTCTTTTGATGTCTCCGGCGCATGATAACCAATCGTAAATGTAAGTCTTCCATTATAAGTGCTTGCTCCCATTGAAAAGAATGGTGCATACATAATGGGTGATGTCATATACCCGTCCTCAGCTTGAATTTCACCAAACTGAATAGGTTCATCAGCGATCACCCCGAAATTTGTCATTAATGGCAACGCCATCCCCATCTGTACAGCCTGCTCGTATTGCTGATTATACATTTCCTTCACCGTAGATAGCTTCATACCTGCCAGTATCTCCATTCCTGCCGCTGAAGAAAGACCTGGATTTTGGCCCTTTATTTTATCCATTGATTGTTTAACTCGAACAAGAGTCTGATTAAATGATTCACCATCTTCCATTTTAATCACTGGCATTTCCATTCCGGATAAGTTGCAAATAGCACCAGTCGTATAATTAGGCAGATATCGACGTAAATCAATTGTCAAACCGATCATTTTTTCTGCGGTGCGAGGTTCTGCATACACAGTGAAATGTGATAAAGCACGGAAGTATGCAGTCATGATTACATCATTCAAGGTAGCCTGTTGTGCTTTTGTCCATTTGGTTAGACATAGAGTTTGTTCACGGCTCAACCGCCCTACAGACATTTTGGGGGATTTATTTTTGTTGGGTTGAGATGGAAAAGACCATAACGATGCCTGCTGTTCTTGGTTAGGACGATACGCACTTTTTACGTCCGATATTCCAGCATATTTGAATACATGTGATTGATCTCGAAAACTCTCATTTCCCTCACCAAATTCCTTTATAATTTGATCCTTAGATCCTCCTAAGGAAAGGTGCGTATAAATTGCTCCAAGCAAATTAATATATTCCTTGACTCCTGCACCATCTGAACATAGATGAGATAATTTCACAACTAACATATCTGTTGTAGTGCCTCGTAATAATATTGTTTGAACCATAGGCCCCTGAATACGATCACCAGGTTCCTTAATAAAATCTATTGCCATTATTTCAAGTTCTTGATCATTTCCTTCAGCAAAAAAGCAAATAGATGAGTTAGTACCAGATGAATGTTCCTCCCAGTAAGGAATATCATTTTCTACAAATCGGCTATTCAAAACTGGCTGCAATTGTAACGTTATCCTTACTGATTGTTCAAGTATTTCCTTTGATAGACCTACAGGAAAATAAAGAACCGCATTAATTTGTTGATCTGCAGAATAAAGACCTAATAAATAATTCATTCGATCTTGAGGTGTTACTGAATACTTTCCTTGTTCCATAATTTTGTCCCCCTTTTAAGATTTTTTGTATAACCTTATGCTCCATCTAGTTGTAACTTTTCTAGTCATTTTTCTTCAAAAGCTAATAATGCTTATTTTTTGAATTTTTTCACGAAAGCACCTTTTCCATACTGCTTCCATTCTTTTTGCAGCTCTTTGTAGGTGATATGCCCATTATTTTATTGTTATCGATATCCCCTACCCTTCAACAAAATCAAACAAAAACGTTTTTAGTCTATACATATACAAACATAATATAATAACGTTTACAAATTATCAATAAAACAAATAAATCATTTTTTATACCTGTTAATAAAAAACAATAATATAATACGTTTATGGATTACTTCATAAACAACAAACAAGACGCCACCCAAATCGTGGGAGCGCCTAGAATAATGCTACAAACTTAATGAAATCTATTTATCCTCACGTCATTTATTTCTTTGCTTCCATACCCCATTCTCTTTACGATAAGTATTCTTTCCATTCATGAATCCAGCTGTATTACCAGGAATGCTATATTTCTTATTTTTAGCCTTCTTCTTCATCCTCTTCTCTTCTTGAATAGCTTGTAAATCCACCTTCCATTGTTTCAACAAATCCTTTTTACGTCGCATCGAATTTGTACCCCTCAGATTTAAATATAAATCTATTAATCATATTATATAAATTTTATTTTTTCTCAATACAAAAGAGGGCACCCTCGCCCAGGTGCCAAGAGATACATATATATTGAGATAACTAACACGCTAGAAAAGACTTCAACCGGATCAAGGCAACACCTATTGATAATTGCTATTAATTTAATCATTAACAAATATATCCGGCCCCTTCTTCAACATGTACGAGAAGCCCGAAATAAATACAACACTAAATATAATAATAGAAGACCACATATTAAAATGATATTCTTTACCTGCAACCAAATTATATATGTTATGGACCAAGAAATTAGCACCTATAATAATTCCAGCTAACATTGAACTAATTAAAATGCTCATTAAATAAAACTTAAGCTTTTGAAACATTTCCCCTCTACCTCTTTTCTAAAATAAACTTTATTTAGGTTATCCTAGAAAATTATACCATTTAATTTCCAAATGTTATTAAAGCTATATTTTAATTAAGGTTATTTTAAGGAAGGTATCATTTATTCCAATATCTAGTTTGTTCAAATTTTCGTTTAACATGTACCAAATTATGTTTTTCCTTCTAAATAGACCAACAATATATTAAAATACTTTATATATCAAGGAGGTTTATCATGATCAACTTTCATAAAACATTCCCCATCTTAGGATTCTTTTTATTTTTATACAGTTTTATCAGCATCATTTTTTTATTACTATTCCTTAGCGTTTAGTAACAACACGTATAAGTATATATTTAATGTGTAATTTCTATATTAAAAAAGAAAAAACAATAGTTTTGGATGCTTTTCTAGTTTTATTTTAAGATACCTCTTTGTAATCTGTAATAATTTGCTGACTCTCATCATCATTATCAATTTCTTTTCTTAAGTATTCAAAGGTAATTTCGATTTCTTCCTTACTCTCATAATAAATCCCTTTTGTCCTTTTAATTTCTGGGTCTAGTTGTTTTCCTCTGTCTTGAAGCGGGTTTATTTCTGCTCTTACGAAAAGGCTTTTTAGAATTTCAAAAGCCAGAAAAAAAGTTTTGGATTACACTCGAATCTTTAATTCTAATCGGAACAGCCTGGATGTTAATAGGACTTTTTATGTAACCTACATAATCAGTAAATCCCCTGAATAAAACTTCATATTCCGTCAACACTGTAGATGACATTAGATTTTTCTCCTTGCTCCCCCTTGGAGATGAGCAGTTAGCTTTTGCTAACTGCTCCTTTATTTATAACAAAAAGTAAGGTAAAAGTTACTCTCATTTTAATTAAACAACTTACTATCAATCCCCCTTCCTTTAAACCCTTGTTGCTAATGTAGTCATTCTTTTCTTATAAATTAAGCTTGCCACTGTTAAGTAATATTTGGTCATTGAGAAAAAATAAAAAGATAATGAATCGTAATTTTTTTACAAATCATCATCTTTTATTTTCCGTATTTTAACATTCTGTAAATGCATTAGCCCCAAAATAACGTACTTTTATAATTTGCCGATGATGAAGCTCATGACCAGCAATAATGTTTGCTAATGCACGAACCGTGACTTCAGAATTGTTCGCAATTCCCCTTTTTAACCAGGCATCTTTATCTAAACTTTTAAGTAAATGCACAGTAGATTGGCGAACAACTGTTAAATTCGTAAGAAGATCTTGCATAGATTGCTTATCAAAAGCTGCTCTAAGAACATACATATCGTCATTATAGCCAGGAAGTTCTGCTGTCTCACCTCTTGCTATGGACAGCAAACGATATGCCATAATACGTTCAGTATCTGCAATATGACCGATTACTTCTTTTATACTCCATTTATTAGGAGCATATCGAAAATGTCCCTCACTATCAGAAATATCCTTCAATAAAAGATTCGTTTCCTTCATTTGTTGCTCTAGAATATGTATGATATCTCCATCTGGTACTAATTTTATGTACGTTGAATAGTATGGGTTATATTCATTTGTTCCTGGTCTCTTTTGCATACTTATCCACCTCAGTATTTCATTTACACCCTACTTCAAAATGTTATCACATTAATCTAATTATTTGAATTACAAAACAAACGGTCTCCACATATGTTCATCAACTTAAGGTAAGCGGTTTGATTCTATTACAAAGTTTTCTACATGAGGCTACAATCTAGAACATGTTTCAACAGATCCATATTGTTCTAGTAGTAATTAAAAATTTTAAAACTAAAAAAGGACTCTATTTATGTAGGTCTGTTTTTAAGTATTTATAATTGATTTGTATCTAAAAATAAACATTCTATACGTATACATGCATAGTATGTTTTATCTAACTGCTATATGCTTTGTGCCAATTATAATATGAAGGACCTAAATACTCTTTTCGTTGACAAATAATGCTCGGTTCTCATAGTATCCATTCCTAATTGGATTTAGTTTATAAAACTCGTTTAGCACATTGTTTCAGTTTTTTTGCAAAAAATAGGTTCGTCCTCCACCTTCATTTAACGCTTGGAGGAAAGCGATTTCTCATTCGTATAATAAAAAGAGGGAGAATTGCCCCTCTTTCGTTTATATTGAGCTATTTTACAAGGTTAAATCATCCCTTTTAATATCAATCCTAAAACTGACATTACTATCGCACTAATAATAATTCGCAAAATCCAAGTTGTGTTTGTACTTATTTTCTCTAATTGCTTATTGATTGTTGCTATGTCTTTCTCATTAATAGTGGTACGCGTTTCTAAAGTACGAATGTCTCTCATAATTTCTTTTTGCTCTGCTTTTAGGCTGTCAATTTTCGCGTAAACATCTTCCATATATTCACACCCTCTGTTCATCTTAATAGAAAAATTTATATATATTATGAGACAACCCTCTTACCCGTGAATACATTCCATATATTCGCGCACCAAATTATTTGTACAATCTAATTGAATTACTTACATGTTTCCATTCTTCTATATAAGTCAGCGTTTAGATAATATGCGATATGAATAAGCATTGAATTATTCTACTTTAAGAACGTATCCTGAACACTCTTTATATGCCGTTTCATAAAGACTTTCATCTTATTTTGATATTATCCCCTTTAGGTAGACAGTGTGAAAAAGACCATGTATACACATGGTACACTATTACTTGGAGGGGA
>NZ_JAEHBO010000062.1:0-32146 GCF_016483575.1 Bacillus cereus group sp. N12 | reverse complement strand
GGACCGTGGGCATCTGTATTTGTAGCGGTTGCAATCTTCTTGTTTGCATTCAGCTCATTAGTAGGTAACTATTACTATGGTGAAACAAATATTGAGTTCTTAAATGGAAGTAAAGTGTTATTAACGGCATACCGCATTGCTGTACTTGGTATGGTTATGTTAGGGTCTGTAGCAACAATTCAAATCGTTTGGGACTTAGCAGATTTATTTATGGGGATTATGGCTGTTATTAACTTAGTGGCAATTGTATTCCTTTCAAAGTACGCCTTCGCAGCGTTATCAGATTACGTAAAGCAAAAGAAACAAGGAAAAGATCCAGTCTTTTATGCGGAGTCTATTCCAGGGTTGAACAATACAGAGTGTTGGGATAAGCCGGAAGTAGCAGAGAAAGAAAAAGCTGTATAATAAAGTGAAACTTTAATCAGTGGGAGTTTTACTGCCCGGCAAATAGCGGATAAAAGATGGAACGAGCATCAGTGAAATTTGATGCTCGTTTTTTGTGTAGCTATAAAATAGGAGAAAGGGGCAAAAGACGAACATTAATGAAGGTTTTATAATAAAATGTAATTTTTTTTAGAAAAGTGCGGATATGAGTTGGGATTTATGATAGAATGGAAAATGCCTTTGAGACAAGAGGTTTTATGATTTTTCATATCCAGTAAAGTGTTTTGGTGGAGAAATGGAAAGTTCGGATTATTTCTTGTTTTGAATGGTCAGACGTTCAACGTTAATGAAGAGTTAAATGGAGGATTTTATTAATGAAGTTTGTTATGTTTCTTGTAGGATTACTCGTTGTATTCGTACTAGGTTTTCTTATAAGTGCCGATCGAAAGAAGATTAAGTATAAACCAATCGCACTCATGCTTGTAATTCAGTTAGCATTATCGTATTTCTTATTAAATACGCAAGTGGGTTATATTTTAGTAAAAGGAATTTCAGATGGATTTGGCGCACTTCTTGGGTATGCGGAAGCTGGAATCGTTTTCGTATTTGGTGGCCTTGTTAATAAAGGAGAAGTTTCATTCTTCTTAACTGCATTATTACCAATCGTATTCTTCGCAGTATTAATCGGAATTCTACAACACTTTAAGATTTTACCGATATTTATTCGTGCTATTGGTACTTTGTTAAGTAAAGTAAATGGTTTAGGGAAATTAGAATCATATAATGCAGTAGCAGCTGCAATTGTTGGACAAGCGGAAGTATTTATTACAGTAAAAGATCAATTAAGTAAAATCCCAAAACATCGTTTATATACATTATGTGCATCTTCAATGTCAACAGTATCGATGTCAATCGTTGGTTCTTATATGAAAATGATCGAGCCAAAATATGTAGTAACAGCACTTGTATTAAATTTATTTAGTGGTTTCATTATTATTCATATTATTAACCCGTACGATATTACGGAAGAAGAAGATACACTGAAGTTAGAAAATAAGAAAAAGCAATCATTCTTTGAAATGTTAAGCGAATATATTATGCTTGGTTTCACGATTGCAATTACGGTAGCAGCAATGTTACTTGGTTTCGTAGCATTAATTACAGCAATCAATAGCTTGTTTGATTCAGTGTTCGGTATTACATTCCAAGCTATTTTAGGATATATTTTCTCACCATTAGCATTCGTAATGGGTATCCCACAAGCAGAGATGGTAACAGCGGGACAAATTATGGCAACAAAATTAGTATCAAACGAGTTTGTTGCGATGCTTGATCTTGGCAAAGTAGCTGGTGATTTATCAGCTCGTACAGTAGGTATTCTTTCTGTATTCCTTGTATCATTTGCGAACTTCTCATCAATTGGAATTATCGCAGGTGCAACGAAAGGTATCGATGAAAACCAATCAAATGTTGTATCATCATTCGGTTTACGCCTTGTGTATGGTGCGACATTAGTAAGTATATTATCAGCGATTATCGTTGGTGTTATGCTATAAAGTGAAACTTTAATCAGTGGGGGGCTTCATCCCCCAGTGATTATTAGTTGAACCAATCGGGCATTTACGGGCAGTTGATCCCTCACCTAACTTCTTTGCTTTCGCTGCATTTTGAGGTGGGATCTTACTGCCAGTTAATGCGGGATAAAAAAGGATGGTTCTAGCTCATAGCTAGGGCCGTTTTTTATGGTAAATTTACATAAAAAAACCAATTAATTAGGAATATATTAACATATGAAAATCTTTTAAAATTTATATTGCATTTCTTCTAGATAACGCTTACAATTTGATTTGTAGGTGGTATCAATTTCAGACTTTTAATACGGTAGGAGAGAAGAGGCTACCTTTTATAAATTGCAATTTATGTAAACGCTTACTGATTTTAGATAACAGTTGAATAGTATTTAGGGGTTTTAAATTTTTTTAACATCAATGGTCAGACGTCATTCGTTATACGTTATACGACCAATAACTCGTGGGAGAAGTGGAGGATTCACATATGAAAATAGTAATGTTTCTAGTCGGTTTACTTGTAGTGTTTGTACTAGGTTTCCTTATAAGTTCAGATCGTAAGAAAATTAAATATAAGCCAATTGCACTTATGCTTGTCATTCAATTGGTACTTGCGTATTTCTTATTAAATACAAAGGTCGGATTTGTATTAGTAAAAGGGATTGCAGATGGATTTGGCGCTATTTTAAAATTTGCGGAAGCTGGGGTTAATTTCGTATTTGGTGGTTTAGCGAACGATGGACAAGCACCATTCTTCTTAACAGTATTATTACCGATTATTTTCTTAGCGGTATTAATTGGGATCTTGCAACATATTAAAGTTTTACCGATTATCATTCGTGCAGTCGGTTTCGTACTAAGTAAAATTAACGGTTTAGGAAAACTAGAATCATATAATGCGGTAGCAGCTGCAATTGTTGGTCAAGGTGAAGTATTTATTACAGTAAAAGATCAATTAAGCAAATTACCGAAAAATCGTTTATACACACTTTGTGCATCTTCAATGTCAACAGTATCAATGTCAATCGTCGGTTCTTATATGAAAATGATTGATCCAAAATATGTAGTAACAGCACTTGTATTAAACTTATTTAGTGGATTCATTATCGTTCATATTATCAATCCATATGAAGTGAAAGAAGAAGACGATATTTTAGAATTACAAGAAGATAAGAAACAAACATTCTTTGAAATGTTAGGCGAATATATTATGCTTGGTTTCTCTATCGCTGTAACAGTAGCGGCGATGTTAATCGGTTTCGTAGCATTAATTACAGCAATTAACGGTGTATTCGATTCAATTTTCGGAATCACATTCCAAAGCATTTTAGGATATATCTTCTCACCATTAGCATTCGTAATGGGTATTCCAACATCAGAGATGCTAGCAGCGGGACAAATTATGGCAACAAAATTAGTAACGAACGAATTCGTTGCAATGCTTGACCTTGGAAAAGTAGCTGGTGATTTATCAACTCGTACAGTAGGTATTTTATCTATCTTCCTTGTATCATTTGCGAACTTCTCATCTATCGGAATTATCGCAGGTGCAACAAAGAGTATCGATGGCAAACAAGCAAATGTTGTATCATCATTCGGACTAAAACTTGTATACGGTGCAACGTTAGTAAGTATATTATCAGCGATTATTGTTGGGGTTATGCTTTAATAAATTAAGAAAAGCAATGAGCGTAGGCTCATTGCTTTTTTTGTTTAACTTGCTTTATCCAAGTCTTTTTTAAATCGTGGTCTCTCTAAATAAGTTCCCATTCTCCACGCATATTCTATAGGGCCCATTCGGTATTTCTGTAGCCAATAGGTGCTAACGAATAATTGAATTGTATAAATTCCAATGGTCAAAAGAATACCGAAGAAATATCCGATTTTACCGAATAAGTCAAAGCCGTATGCGTAAAAAATTGTTGTTGTGATAATGGATTGAGCTAAGTAATTACTAACCGACATTTTCCCCATATTCGCCATATATGTTAGTAAGCGCGATGCTTTTTTGTAATGGAATAATAAAATAATGGTGCTTCCGTAAAAGAATGTCATGGTTACTGATGTAAGGCCATCGTGTAACATAATTAAAATTGGATGCTTTACGAACACGGCTAAGATTTTAATTGTAAAAGAGAAAATACCAGTGATAAGCCAAATCTTTTTGATAGAAGGTATGTGTTTATCAATCTCAAATAGCCAGCCCTTTTTTCCTACATACATTCCGAGTAAGAAAAGTGGGGACATAAAAATTATTGCGAAAATTGATATGAAAACTAGTCCGAAGAAACCGTTAATCCCAATATAATCGAAAGGACTTTCAGTTAACCTAAAGTTGACATGATCCATATAGCTTCCAGTTTCATGAACTTTATGCTCTTTTTCAATATAAGGAGCAAAATCATTAATATTTGTATTTGGATCAGTTTGATAAGACATAAGTGTAATGAGTGCGAGTAGAATAGTTGCCCAAATCAATAATGTTTTTGGTTTTCTATTTATAAACATCATTAAGAAAATCCCGATAAGTCCGTATGCAAATAAAATATCTCCGGACCAAATAAAGGTACCGTGAATGAAACCTAGTAGTAAAAGAATGCTAATACGTCTTATATATGTGGGGAAAAACTTTTTTCCTTTTGCGATAATACTTTTTTGTAACAAAATAATGCTAAGCCCAAATAAAAAAGAGAATAGGGAAATGAAATTTTGTGTGCCGAAAAATTGAATAAACCAATTAGCACTTTCATCGAGTTTTCCGAAAATATAAGTGGGTTTTTCATTAGCGAATAACCCGAATTGAATTAATGTTATATTAACAAGTAAAATGCCA
The DNA here is from genome assembly GCF_016483575.1 of Bacillus cereus group sp. N12. NCBI lineage: Bacteria > Bacillati > Bacillota > Bacilli > Caryophanales > Bacillaceae > Bacillus > Bacillus cereus group sp. N12. The sequence continues at coordinate 27,361 of NZ_JAEHBO010000062.1, read as the reverse complement.
AATAAAGCGAAACCACGAATTGCATCAACAGCTTCTACACGTTGATTCATTTTTTCTCTCCTCACATATTGTTTTATCCCGCATTAACGAGCAGTAAGACTCCCACCTCAAAATTTGGCGGGGGCAAAGAGCTTAGGTGGGAGATCAACTGCCTGTAAAGACCCGATTAGTTCAACTAATAATCCGTGGTGGATGAACGAACCCCCCACGGATCAAAGTTTCACTTTATATTGAAAATAATACCATTTATTAACTAGTTCTATGTCAAATGCTAGGAAATTTAAGGTGATTTTAAGATAGAAAGCAAATAAAAAAATCACCTTAATACATTCATTAAGGTGATTAAAATACTACTCAGTTGGAGGCGTAAATGTACGTTTCTCTAATTCAGCATCTAGCATAAATAGTGCGTTTGAATCGCTTGTAATACGTTTTAATTTTTGAATGATGCTATCGAATGAAGCTTCTTCTTCTACTTGCTCATCAACGAACCATTTTAAGAATGTAATTGTTGCATGCTCACGCTCATCCCAAGCAATATCAGATAAGTGATAAATACGTTTCGTTACTTCACGCTCGTGCTCAAGTGCGACTTCAAAAGCGTTCAATACAGATTCGTATTCGTTATTTGGATTATCGAATCCAGTAATAATAGCGCGCTCACCGCGGTCGTTAATATAGTTGTAAAGCTTCATTGCGTGGAAACGCTCTTCTTCAGCTTGTACAAGGAAAAAGTTAGCGAATCCATCATAGCTCTCAGCTGTACAGTAAGCAGCCATTGCCATATAGGCGTGGGCAGAGTAAAATTCAAAGTTCATTTGTTCATTTAATGCGTTATGCAATTTTTTAGATAACATAAAATCCCCCTTAGTATTGTGACAAGAATATTATACCATAGTTGATAATATTCTCATTTGAGTGCTTCGAACCTTTTCGAAAGCTTTGTGACGTGTGCGTCCATAATGTCTTGTAAATCCAAATCATATTTTTGCGAAAGAATAATAAGGTTAGATAGTACATCACCAAGTTCTTCTTTTAGTTCTTGTTTTAGCTCTTCTTCTGTTTTCGCATCTTCATCAGGACGATCGCGGCCGATTTCAATAGCGCGAACAACTCGTGAAACTTCTCCAACTTCTTCAGTTAAGAAATTTAAGCGAATAAAGGCATTATACTGTGACCAGCTTCGTTTTTCGTAAAATTCCTCAACCCATCTTTGAAATGCAACGATATCCATTCCTTCCTCATCTCCTCAATATGTTGTACAATGTCAATTGTATCATAACAATATATAGTTTCGGGGTGTAGGAATGAGAAAGATTTGTGTGTTTGCAGGTTCCAATTTAGGGGAGAGACCAGAGTTTAAAGAGCAGGCAATCCAGTTAGGGAAAATGTTTGTTGAGAACGACTATGAGCTCGTATACGGTGGTTCATGCGTTGGATTAATGGGAGAAGTAGCAAACGAAGTTCTTCGTTTAGGCGGACGTGTAACAGGTGTTATGCCGCGTGGTCTATTTCGAGGAGAAATCGTACATACAGGATTAACAGAATTAATTGAAGTAGAAACGATGCATGAGCGCAAGGCGAAAATGGCAGAGCTTGCGGATGCTTTCATTGCATTACCAGGCGGATATGGAACGTTTGAAGAGCTCTTTGAAGTAGTATGTTGGTCACAAATTGGTATACATAATAAGCCGGTTGGTTTATTGAACATAAAAGACTTTTACGGACCAATTTTGCAAATGGTTGAACGGGCAGCAGAAGAAGGCTTTATGAATCCATCGAATAAAGAGTTAATTGTTTCCGCTGAGACGGCAGATAAATTAATTCATGAAATCCAAAATTACGAGCGTCCTGTCTTGGGGACGAAGTGGAAGCAATTATCATAGTACGTTTTTATAGCGATTTATAGAAACACATGTCTTTTTTATCGTAAAAAGACATGTGTTTTTAATTCAGTTAAATATATTAATGTTAGAATGTATAGTTTTTCGGAAAGGAGAAATAGATGGAGGAGTTTGTGTATTTACGTCCTGTTTTTAAAAGTATTTTAGCAGCGTCTATTCTTGTTATGCTAATTGTTTTAAGACAGAAGAAAGAGCTGATTAATGAGTTTTCGCTTTGGTTTATTTCGATATTGTGTGTTGGTGTTTCAGCGATAACATTGTTTATGTCTGGATTTATCGTTGATGAGTATAGTCTAGGTGGAGATGGACAATCGTTTTGTATGTTTATAGCGATTGGTTGTATCAGTGGTTTGAATTTTGTTATTTATTATAGACGGAAATAAAAGAAGGCATTCCATATTACTTTGGAATGCCTTTATCATTTTGATTACTTTGTTTTTTATACAGGTACCAGCCACCCCAGCCGCCACCAATTGCTACAACAACGAGGAAAGCATAGTCTTTAACCTCGACACGTATATTGAAAATATTAGCTATAAGTAAGACGATTCCAACTGTTATTAACGCAAAAAATGCTCTAATTAAGTAGTCTTTCAACTGAACCACTCCCGCCATTTAAGTAGTAAATGATGAATTTGGAAAAGCTTTTTGGATCTATTTTACTAAAAGGTGTTTCCTATATTTTAACATAGATGAGATTGTAATATATTGATAAAAGTAGGGCGAGGGGTGTGTTAATATTGTCGTGATTTGTCGGTAAATTGATATCCTTTGTCGAATCGTTGATATATTGCTTGTAATGATCGATATAATGAAAAAATCGTTGATATATTGCTTGTAATGATCGATATAATGAAAAAATCGTTGATATATTGCGAGTTATGATCGATATATTTGAAAAATCGTTGATATAATTTCGTGTACCGTTAAATGCAACCATTACATAAAAAAGCGACTCTGAAAGAGTCGCTTCCGCTTTTAATCTATTATTGATTCAAGAACGCACGTAGCATCCAAGCGTGTTTTTCTAGTTCTGTGTAGATGCCTAGTAGTAGGTCAGATGTCATTTCATCGTCAGAGTCTTGAGCGATTTCCATGCCTTTTTTCAGTTCGACTAGCATCATTTCGTAGTCTTTCATGATTGCCTCGACCATCCCTTCTGCAGTTTCTCCGTAAGCTGCTTCTTGAATAGAAGATAGTTCTAAGTATTCTTTCATTGTTGCTACTGGTTTGCCGCCAATTGCTAAAATGCGTTCTGCAATTTCATCGATGTGAGTAGCTGATTCTGTGTAAAGTTCTTCGAATTTCTCGTGTAATGTGAAGAATTGAGGTCCTTTTACGTACCAATGGAAGTTGTGTAATTTTGTAAATAAAACGCTCCAGTCTGCTACTTGTTTGTTTAATACTTCGATTACTTGTTTGTTCATTATGATCAATCTCCTTTTGAGTTGTTATGTTATATCAATTACTAATTTATAATTATTATAATCTAGTAATTTGTATAAATCAACCCTTTTGCTGGAATTAATTTGAACAAATTATGAACTGTTGTAAATAAAAGGCCCTATTACGGTGAAGTAATAAGGCCTTTGTTTGTTAAACAGCTTTTTGTTTTTCTTCTACATCCTGCCCATCCCAACACTCTGTATTCTTTAAGCCAGGGATAGAACTTGCAAGGAAGACAGGATCTTTACCTTGTTTCTTTTGCTTAATGTAGTCTACTAATGCTGCATAGGCAAATTTGCTAAGGAATGAGATGGCAATTAAGTTTGTGAATACCATTAGTCCCATGAATAAATCAGCTAAACTCCAAACAGTTTGAAGGGCAGCGATTGATCCGAAGAACACCATTCCGACAACTGCAACGCGATAAATCATTAACCATGTTTTGCTTTCTTTAATGAATGCGATATTTGTTTCACCATAATAGTAGTTTCCTAGTAAAGAGCTGAAAGCGAAGAGGAAAATAATAATCGCTAAGAAAGTGCTTGCCCACGGTCCAATTTGTGAACTTAATGCTTGCTGTGTTAATTCAATACCTTCTAAATTTGATCCTTTGTAAAGTCCAGAACATAATACGATAAACGCTGTTGATGTACATACTAAGAATGTATCTACGAAAACACCTAATGCTTGAACAAGTCCTTGTTTTACAGGATGAGATACATCAGATGTTGCTGCTGCATTAGGAGAGCTCCCCATACCTGCTTCTGTCGCGAATAAACCGCGTTGGATTCCGAACTTGATAGCTGCTCCAATACCACCAGCGATGGCTTGGTCTAAACCGAATGCACCGTTAAAGATTTCCATGAAAATGCTTGGTAACATATTGAAGTTGTTAATCACGACAAAAATAGCCACACCAATATAAACAATTGCCATTGGGGGAACAATCATTTCTGTAATGCGTGAAATGCTCTTAATACCGCCAAAAATAATAACTGCAACTAGTAAAGCTAGTAGAGCTCCTACGATCGTTCGCTCTAATCCGAAAGCATTTTCAAACGCTATTGTTACTGTATTTGCTTGTACTGAATTGAAAATTAATCCGTACGCAACTGTAATAAGAAGTGAAAACCAGACACCCATCCAGCGTTTGTTTAACCCTTTTTCCATGTAATATGCTGGGCCACCACGGAACCTGCGTCCATCTTTTACTTTATAAATTTGCGCGAGCGTACATTCTACAAAACTAGTAGCTGCTCCGAGAATCGCGATAAACCACATCCAAAATATTGCACCAGGTCCTCCCATTGAAATTGCTAATGCTACACCAGCTAAGTTCCCGATACCAATGCGAGCGGCTGCACTTAAGCAAAATGCTTGGAATGGAGAGATGCTATCTTTCTTTTTTTCTTTTCGATTAAATCCTTTACTAATTAAACTGACCATCTCACTGAAATGAGTAATTTGGACAAATTTTAATTTGAAAGAGAAATAAAGACCGAAGCCGATTAGCATTGCAATAAGAATATATGACCATAAAATATTATTCGTTACCTCAAGGAATCTGCTAAAGATATCAACCATATAATACACTTCCTTTTTTCTGTAATAAGAAAATTATATGCAAAAAATATACTAGAATCAATTTTTCTAAAAAATGATGTTACTTAAGTGTATTTTATGTTATGATTATGTTACATCGTAATATTTTTAGAATTATTTACATTTTAAAAAACTAAATGTAAAGCGAGAAAGTGGGGATAATTTGAAAGAAGAAACTTTATTGAAAGTAAGCCTTGAGAGTTTAAAAATGAGAAGCAATGTATTTTTTATCATTACATCTTCAAGTATTTTTCTAGGGGCCACTTATTATTACAATAAAAGATTTCCAAATCATAAGTATCCGGAGTGGTTAGAATTTCTAAAATTGGTTGGATGAACAAAAGACTGAAAAACAGAAAATTCAAATAAAATTGTTGAGGAGGAGCTAAATATGAATATTAGAGAAAGTGAACTTCCAGGTATTGGGTATAAATTTCAAATCGTTACGAAAGGTAACGAAAAAATGGTGATTGTGATTCATGATGACGGACGTAGAGAAATGTATCATTTTGATTCAGATCATGAAGAAAGTATTTCTAGTATTTCATTACGTGACTCAGAAGCAAGACAAGTTGCAGCAATATTAGGTGGAATGGTATATAAGCCTAGGGCATTAGAAAATGTTGAGATGGTCTTTGAAGGTTTAGCGATTGAGTGGTTTAAAGTGGAGAATGCAGCTCCAGCAATCGGAAAAACAATTGGTGATCTTGAAATAAGAAAAACGTATAGCGTAACGATAATTGCAGTTATGAAAAAGAATATGAAAAAGCTATTTAATCCAGGACCAGAAACAGTAATTGAAGAAGGCGATATGCTAGTAGTTTCAGGTGAGAGAGAAGAAATTAAAAAAATTATTAATGAGTTACTTTCGAATAGGGGGACTGACTAGATGGATACTTTAATTTTTGAAGTTGGTACAGCTTTAGTTCTAGTGGCAATTGCGGCAGTAATCGCTGGAAAGTTTAAGTTCTCAGTAATTCCTTTTCTAATTGTTCTTGGCATGTTAGTAGGGCCGCACGCGCCGACAATAGGTGTAATCGATCTCAAATTTATTGAAAGTGCAAGTGTAATATCCTTCCTTGGAAGAATTGGCGTTCTGTTCCTTCTCTTCTATCTAGGGCTAGAATTTTCGATGAAGAAACTAATTAAATCCGGACGTTCTATTGCGATTGGTGGAACAATCTATATTCTAATTAACTTTTCACTTGGATTATTATACGGGTTTATCATGGGATTCCCATTACTAGAAATCTTAATTATTGCGGGTATTATTACGATTTCTTCTAGTGCCATCGTTGCGAAAGTATTAGTGGATTTAAGAAGAACTGGTAATAATGAAACCGAACTAATTTTAGGAATTATTATGTTTGAAGATATATTCCTTGCTGTATATTTATCAGTCGTTTCTGGTTTAGTACTTGGGGATCATGCTTCCTTCTTAGGTGCTCTTACTTCAATTGGAATTGCTTTAGGATATATGCTTCTATTCTTTATTGTGGCTAGAAAAGCAACGCCGTTATTAAATAAATTGCTCAATATTAGTTCAGATGAAATCTTTATTATTGTAGTATTTGCTTCGTTATTCTTCATCGCTGGTTTTTCAGAAACAATTCACGTTGCAGAAGCAATCGGAGCACTTCTTTTAGGATTAGTTTTCTCTGAGACAGAGCATAGTGATCGAATTGAACATCTTGTTGTTCCATTTAGAGACTTTTTCGGAGCAATTTTCTTCTTCAGCTTCGGGTTAAGTATCGATCCGTTCTCGTTAGGCGGAGCAATATGGTTAACGCTAGGTGCGGTACTTCTTACGATAATCGGTAACTTTGTAGCAGGGATGATTGCAGGAAGACAAGCTGGATTATCTCATAAAGCTTCTACAAATATTGGATTAACAATCGTTTCAAGGGGAGAATTCTCCATCATTATGGCTAATATCGGTATCGCTGGTGGTTTAATGTCAGTGTTAAAACCATTCTCAGCACTATACGTGCTTATACTATCCATCTTAGGTCCACTTCTGACAAAAGAGTCAAAGAATGTATATAAATTTTTAAATAAAATCTTTAAGTGGGATACGAAGACTAACTAAATTTTAAAAAATAAAAGTACAAGATACTTACTGCTTGTACTTTTATTTTTGGTAAAGAAAACAGTAAAGAGAGGTAAATGATGTTAGGAGAGTTGATTCATTCAGTTTTAGTTTTTCTAGAAGGACTTGGTTATTGGGGAATTATGCTTGGATTGATGTTAGAAGTTATTCCGAGTGAAATCGTATTGTCTTATGCAGGCTATTTAGTATCAACAGGAAGCATTACATTTTGGGGAGCTGTTGCGTTCGGGACAATTGGCGGTGTAATCGCACAACTATTTATTTATTGGATTGGTCGATACGGAGGAAGACCTGTTCTTGAGCGATATGGAAAATATATTTTAATTCAGAAGAAGCATATTGATTATGCAGAAGATTGGTTTAATCGTTACGGAACTGGCGTTATCTTTACGGCACGTTTTATTCCTGTTGTGCGTCATGCTATTTCCATACCAGCGGGTATTGCGAAAATGTCACATGCTAAGTTTATTACGCTAACTACATTAGCTGTTATTCCGTGGTCAATTGTGTTTGTATATTTAGGTTTTAAATTAGGAACAGAGTGGGAAAGTATTAATAAAGTAGCTGGGCCATATGTGAAATATTTTGCACTTGCTGCTATTGTTTGCGCAATTGGTTATTTTGTACTAAAAAAAATTATGAAAAAAAGTAATTATGGAAAAGAACCTATACTAATATAGGTTCTTTTTATTGTCATTTTTCAAAGGGGGAAAGAGTATGTTTAATATTTACCATATTGTGGCATACATATAGAAAAAGAGAGCTTGGAAAGGGGAATAAAAAGAAATGGAACTCCAGTTTCAAAATGTATATCAACAGGTGGAGAATTGGTATGTGTTGGATTCGGAGCTTCCTTGGGATGTCAAAAGGATTAGAGAGGATTTATTTTCTCTTATTGAAGTATGTAAAACGCCAGTTATTTTTTGTGATACGTGTGATGCAAATCATGTACTTCTATCATTAGGGGAAGAGGAAGAGGAGTTTTTATTCCCCGTAGGTGGTTTTTATCATAAAGAAAAACAATTAATTTTCGTTTGTATGTGGGATGAGTATGAGCAAGTGCTTAAAACACTACTGCATGAATTTCGCCATGCGATGCAGCATAAGAGAGAAGTATTGTATGTTGGAAGTGAATCGTATGAAGAGAGATGGATTGAGAAAGATGCGAGGAAGTTCGCGGAGAGGAAATTAGATGAATATAAAAATAGAAAATTGATGTAAGCATAGTGGAGAAATAGCGCTATGCTTTCTTTGTCACTTACTAAAAATAAGTAATTGACTTCTATAAAGTTTAGTTCTAAACTAATAGTATGAAACGAGCGAGGTGATGAAATGAAAACAGAAGATAGATTAGGACTACTATTATGGTTTCGTTTATCACGTTTTTATAACAAGAGTATTCGTGAGACGAATCAGCATTTGAAAAAATGGAATGTATCTGCCGCTCAGTTTGATGTACTAGCTCAAGTTGGAGGACATAATCGTTTAACGCAGCAAGAGCTTGGGAAGAAGCTATTTGTTACGAAAGGAAATGTCACGCAGCTTTTAAATAAAATGGAGCAGCTGGACTGGATTGGGCGTGAACAAGAAGGTACTACGAAATATATTTCGTTAACAGAAACGGGAAGAGCTTTATATGAGGAGATCGTCCCGCCCCAGGAAACGTTCCAAGCGGAGCAGTTTCATAAATTAAATATAGAAGAACAAAATCAATTATTAAAATTACTAAAAAAATTACAGTAAGAAACAATTTTAAAATAAATCTTGAATTCGAGATAATATGAGGTGAAGGATATGTTTAGAAAAGTTGATCATAAAAATATGGGTAGAGCAAATCACGGTTGGTTAAATACACATTTTCATTTTTCCTTTGCTAATTATTACAATCCAAATAATATGAGTTTTGGAGCGTTACGTGTTATTAACGATGATTTAGTAGCTGCACAAACTGGGTTTGATATGCATCCGCACCGCGATATGGAAATCATTTCTTACGTTGTAGATGGTGCCTTAACACATGAAGATAGCATGGGGAATAGAGGAACAATTGAGCGTGGACATGTTCAATATATGAGTGCTGGTACTGGTGTATTTCATAGTGAACATAATTTAGGAAATGAAACATTGCGTTTATTACAAATTTGGATTTTACCAGACCGTGCTGATCATAAACCAAACTATGGTGAGTTTAAATTTGATTGGAGTAAACGTGATAATGAGTGGTTCCATATGGTTTCCCCAGTGGAAGGTGATGCGCCAATTCAAATTCACCAAGATGCGAATTTATATTCTTTATCGTTAGAGGCAGGAAAAGAAATTCATTTTCCTGTGAAAGAAGGCCGTCAATTGTACCTTGTACAAATTGAAGGAAGTAGTGTGATAAATGGTGAGATACTTGTTATGCGCGATGCGGCAGAAGCAGTAGAAGAAGATATTCATATTCAAGCGAAAGAGCAATCACACTATTTAGCAATTGAGCTAAAAAAATAACAAAATGTTTATAAAAAAGAGGACACCTGATAGGGTGTCCTCTTTTTGTGTGGAATTATCTGAAAAATGTTTCTCAAATTTTCGGAAGAGGTATCGGGTTAAAAATTCAGAATTTTATAAAAGTGTCAAAAATCTTTATGGGAATGGGGAATGTTATAGTGAAAAAGCAAGTCATTTCATCAGCATTAGCGTTAACTGTTATCGCCGGGGGATTTGGAACGTTTGGAGCAACGACAACGAAAGCGGAAGAACAAAAAATTCAATATCATCAAGAATTTAAAACACCTGCATACATAGGTGAAGAATGGAAAGCACCGGAAGGACTAGATAAAAAAGAGACGGTCTTTCAATATTTAGAAAGTAAGAAAGATATGTTTAAATTAGCAGGAAACATTGATAAACATTTCAATGTCGTTGGGGAAGAAAAAGATGCTGAATCTGGTACGACACATGTGAAGTTAGTTGAGAAACATAATAACATTCCTGTGTATGGTTCAGACCAAACTGTTACACTAGATAAAGAGAATAATGTAAAAGCATTCTTCGGACAAGTTATTCCGAATTTAGAGGATAAAAATATTCCTACCTTTGCAAGTATTAGTGCAGAACAAGCAGAAACAATTGCAAAGGCAGATATTGAAAAAGAAGTTGGTAAAGTAAAAAATTATGATGGTGTGAAAAAAGATTTATTTGTGTATGAAAAAGATGGAAACTACTATCTTGCATACTTAGTTAAGGCATCGATTTCAAAACCAGCTCCAGGCTATTGGCATTACTTTGTTGATGCAACAAATGGAAATGTGATTGAGAAATATAATGCTGTAGATAACATTACAGGATTTGGTTACGGAGTATTAGGTGCTAGACAATCATTTGAAATTGCTCAAAATGAGAAGACAGGAGCATTCCATTTATTTGATGGTAAGCGTGGACAAGGTGTTCATACGTTTGATGCAGAGAATATGGATGAAAACTGGTTTAACATATTCTCACAATGGTTTGGATATACAGGTGTCGAAGTAGAAAGTAAAAATAAGTTCTTTGATGACAAAGCAGCGGTTGATGCGCATGTAAATGCAGGGAAAGTATACGATTACTACAAAAAGACATTTAACCGTAACTCTTTCGATGATAAAGGCGCGAAGCTGATCTCCTCTGTTCACGTAGGAGAAAGCTGGAATAACGCAGCTTGGAACGGTATCCAAATGATGTATGGTGATGGAGATGGCAAGACATTTATTCCATTATCTGCTGGCCTAGATGTTATCGGTCACGAATTAACACATGCTGTAACTGAGCATACAGCAAACCTTGTTTATAAAAATGAATCAGGTGCGTTAAATGAATCGTTATCTGATATTATGGGTGTCATGGTTGAGAAGAAGAGCTGGGATTTAGGTGCTGATATTTATACACCTGGTAAACCTGGTGATGCGCTTCGTTCTCTGAAAGATCCAGCATCTATTCCAAACCCATTAAAACCAGGTGAAGGTTATCCAGATCATTACAATAAACGCTACACTGGAACAGCTGATAATGGCGGCGTTCATATTAACAGTAGTATTAACAATAAAGCTGCGTACTTAGTATCTGACGGTGGCACGCATTACGGCGTGAAAGTAACTGGAGTGGGCCGTGAAGCGACAGAAAAAATTTACTACCGTGCTCTTACTAAATATTTAACTGCAAACTCTGACTTTAAAATGATGCGTCAAGCAGCACTTCAGTCAGCAGAAGATTTATATGGTAAAAACTCTAAAGAGTTACAAGCTGTAACGAAAGCTTATGATGCAGTAGGCGTTAAATAATAAGAGAAAAAGACCTGACTATGATGTCAGGTCTTTCTTTATCCAGCAAGCACTGGATTGGTGTAGGCTGATTAAAGTTTCACTTAATTTAGTCACGAATACCTAATGCGATTTTCGCCATACGTGACATACGTTCTTTCGACCATGGTGGATTCCAAACGACATTTACTTCTATTTCGTTTACTTCAGGTACGTTCGTTGATAGTACTTTTTTAACGTCTGATACGATTTGACCAGCCATTGGGCAGCCGATAGAAGTCATCGTCATTGTAATGATAGCATTATTATTTTCATCCGCTGTAACGTCATAAACTAATCCAAGATTGATAATATCAACACCTAGTTCAGGATCAATAACAGCTTCTAAGTTTGCATATAATTTTTCTTCAAATGCTTGTTGTGACATGTGTAGCACCCCCTACAGATTAATGATATCGATTCTCATTATAACGGATATATGCATAATGTGCAGGGAATGAGCTCAAAAAAATATTCCTCTTGAAAGAGGAATATTTTTTTGAGCTATTCAGTTTTAAAATGAGATACGAGTTGATCTAATTCTTCAACCGTTTGTTTCATTTGTTTTGCAGTTACTGTCATTTCATTCATAACAATAACTTTCTGCTCAGCAGATTGTGCCGTTGCGGCTGTTTCACTAGATACTTCATTTGAAATAGAAGCGATGTTATTAAGTGAAGCGTTCATTTCTTCAGCGCTTGCAGCCATTTCTTCAGCAGTTGCTGATATGTCTTGCATTTGAGTTGATACTTTATTTACTTGTTCAACAATTGTTGTGAAAGAAGTACCAGCCTCACGAACGACAGTAATGCCTTCAAATGCTTCAGAACGACCTTTAGACATCATAGAACTAGCTGTTTCTGTATCATTTTGAATTTGATTTAGTAATTGGTTAATATCTGTTGCAGCAGTTTTAGATTGTTCCGCAAGTTTACGGACTTCATCAGCTACGACAGCAAATCCTTTTCCTTGCTCACCAGCACGAGCTGCTTCAATAGAAGCGTTTAAAGCAAGTAAGTTTGTTTGCTCAGCGATATTAGAAATAGATTGTACAGCCGTATCAATATATTTCGTATGGGTGATTAGACGTTCGACTACTTCTGATGTAGCATTTACAGCTTCATGTATCGTTGTCATTTGTGAAACAGATTTTTGGATAACAGTACCTCCATCGTTAGCATGTTCAGATGTAGCTACAGCAAGTTCGGCTACAGATGAAGCAGATTCAGCGATGCGTTGAACGCTTATTGCCATATCATCCATCGCAGTTGAGCTTTCTTCCATACTAGAAGTTTGCGATTGAATACTTGAATTTAAGTTGGACATCGAGCTTTGAACTCGTATTGTTGCCTCGCGTGATGTATTAGTCTTTTCTAGCATATTTTCAGAAGCTGTTTGTACTTCTACAGATGTTTTTTGAACACGATTAATGATATGTTGCAGGTTTGCTAACATTTTATTAAACGATGATGCAATTGCACCGATTTCATCATTGCTATTTACTTGTAGACGGGCTGTTAAGTCGCCTTCTTGAGAGGCTAATTCTTTTAGTTTAGTATCAATTTGCTGAATTGGTTTTACAAGCTTACCAGAGAACCACCATGCAAGAATAATTGCAGTTACAATACAAATAACAAGTGATAAGAAGACAACATATTCAATTCGTAGTGAAGATTGATCGATTTTTTCAATAGATTGTTCGCGTAATTTAGCTTGTTCATTACTGTAATTTGTGAAATCACCAATTACTTTATAAACAGTACCATTTTCTGTAGAAGCTACTTGTAAAGCTTCTTCCCATTTTTGTTCTTTTGCAAGAGTGAATACTTTCTCTTCAATGAACTTTCTCCAAGTGGATCCTAATTCCATTGTGCTTTTCACGGACTGAGAAGTGTTAGGGTTAGAAAGAAGTTGCCCTTTTGTATCTTCAAGACGTTTACTCATCTCATTAAACTTGTCTAATTCGACTTGATCATGTTGTAGTAAATAACCTCTTAAAGCAGAAAGTTGTACTTGATAAGCGTCTCCGCGCTCTTTCAATTCGGTTGCAAGAGGAGAAATTTCTTTTTGTAATGTTTCAGCTTTATGAGACTGATCCATGGTAAAGAATAAAATAAAAGCTAAGGCAATGCCGAATAAAGCACAAATCGTTCCCATCATGAACATTAGTTTTTTTCTGATACTTATAAAATTCATATGATAAAAAGCCTCCTTTGTAAAATCTTAGTATTAGAATTAATTAATGTAAAAAATTGAAAGAAAGCTTTATTCCAGTAGGAATAAAGCTTTCCTCTTTCCTTTAGGAATTATAGCAGACAGAATGGGAGATAGAAAGAGATATTTTAGCGTGAAAAAAGAGAGACTCTAAATCGCTCTTTCTAACAATTTAGAGTTCGTAGAAGTATAAATGGAATTTTCATTTTAACCATTTGTTTTGAAATGAGAAACGAGCACTTCAAGTTCTTGTACAATTGTTTTCATTTCTGATGATTTTTTAGCAACGATACTCATTTTGTTTACTTGGTCACCAGCTGAAGTTGCTGTTTGTGATGTTTCGGCAGCAACTTCATTTGAAATAGAAGCGATATTATTTAAAGCTGCATTCATTTCTTCAGAACTTGCGGCCATTTCTTCAGTAGTTGCAGACATTTCTTGTATTTGTGTAGATACATTGTTAATGTGATTAACAATTTCTGAGAATGAAGATCCAGCGGTACGAATGACTGTAATTCCTTCAGAAGCTTCTGACTGACCTTGTGTCATCATGTCATTTGCTATTTTTGTGTCCGCTTGAATGTGATGAAGTAAATGGTTAATATCAGTTGCTGCTAGCTGAGATTGTTCAGCAAGTTTTCGTACTTCATCGGCAACAACAGCGAATCCTTTTCCATGTTCACCAGCACGGGCCGCTTCAATAGAAGCATTTAAAGCGAGTAAATTCGTCTGCTCGGCAATATTAGAAATAGATTGAAGTGCAGTATCAATATGATTCGTATGTGTAATGAGTCGCTCTACCACTTGTGATGTAGCGTTAACAGCTTCGTTAATTGTATGCATTTGTGTAATAGACTTCTCAATGACTTTATTTCCATCATCTGCTTTTTCAGAAGTTGTAACAGCTAGGCTAGCGACAGAAGATGCAGTTTCTGCAATACGCTGAACACCCGTTGCGATATCATCCATTGCGGTTGAACTTTCTTCGATGCTAGAAACTTGGGAACGAATATTGTGCACAAGAGCATTCATAGTCTCTTTCGATTTTGTGGTATTTTCCATAGAAGCAGTTGTTTCGATAAATACATTTTCAGAAGCTTCTTTTACACTTGTTGATGTTTGTTGAACTTGCTTTATTATACGCTGTAAGTTAGCAAGCATTTGATTAAAGGAATTTGCAATGTCACCAATTTCATCTTTACTCGTTACGTGTAATCTAGCGGTTAAATCGCCATCTTGCGAAGCTAATTCTTTTAACTTCGCATCAATTTGTCGAATCGGTTTAACGAGTTTACCAGAGAACCACCATGCCAATAGAATAGATGTTAATGTACATGTAATGAGTGAGAAGAAAATAATATATTGAATAAGGGATGAAGAAGACTCTACGTCAGCAATTAATACATCCCGTTTGTCATTTTCTTCATTTGTATATTTAGTAAAACGACTTAAAAGGTCATTTACATAATCTGTTTGAGCAAGAGCAATTTTGGATGCTTCATCCCATTTTCCTTCACGCGCAAGAGGGAGGACTTCATTATCTACGACGCTGCGCCATTTTGCTCCCATTAAAATGGCCTCTTTCATTCCTTCTGGGAGTTTTTTATCACTTGTTACTTTCTCCCTAGTATCAGCTAGTTTTTTTCCTTCCCGGTTGAATTTATTCAATCCTTTTTGGTCATGTGATAGTAAATATTCTTGTAAACCAGCGACCTGTGCTTGGAACCAATCGCCACGTTCTTTTAAAATCGTTGCTCTTTTCGATACATCATTCTTTAACGTTTCGATTTCACTTGCTTGATGCATCGCAAATGAAAGAATAACAATAAGAGCAATGCTAAATAAGGAAGAAATGCTTAAGAGTGTGAACAGTAGTTTTTTTCGAATGCTAACATATTTCATCGTTACCCCTACCTTTTAAAACTGTTTATTATAATTTATAAATATTTAGAACGAAATTAATAAAAACATGATTAAGAAGTTATTAATCTGTTCCATGAAAATTATAGCAGATAATGGAATATGGCAGATTAATGTGAGTAAATGTTCTTAAAATGTATACATTTGTATATCAAAAAATTCATAAATAAAAATTAGAAATGGTATTGTAATTTGAAATAACATCATGTATACTTCTAATTAGTTGATAACGATTATCAGTATCAACTGAAACATTACTCTTCGTTATGTTGGTCATACCCCTTTTTGACGACGTAAGTCAGAGACAAAATGTTGAAATATCTTGTGTCCTATTCTACAGAATTATGGTAATCTCCAACCTCAACTTATATGCGTAAGCATGCAAAAAAGGATCCTATCCGTGAAGGGATCCTTTTTTGCATGTTGTCGCAATTAATGTATATAGACCTGGTATACGTTCTTCAATTCCTTCAGGTGAAGTAGAAGGGAAAACCCACCTTTGATGAGATCCGTGTTCTTCAACTAGCTTTTCAATTTTAAAACGTTCTTCCGCAAGTGTTGTAATTATTTCTCCTAGCGTCCAGCGACGGATGGTTGTTTTAGGCAATGATTCTTTCTGCGCTTCTGTAAGAAGGATGCAATAAGCCACATCATCTTCAATTAATTCTTCATCGAAATAATTTCCATTAGCGTGAAATGATG
Source organism: Bacillus cereus group sp. N12 (assembly GCF_016483575.1). Taxonomy (NCBI): domain Bacteria; kingdom Bacillati; phylum Bacillota; class Bacilli; order Caryophanales; family Bacillaceae; genus Bacillus; species Bacillus cereus group sp. N12. The sequence goes on along the minus strand of NZ_JAEHBO010000062.1, from coordinate 11,147 downwards.
GGTGGTCTACTCCTAGTAATTTCGTGTAAACAGGATGATAGTCACGAAGGATAAGTGTTCCATCTCCTTTAAGCATGGTAGCAATTTTTTGAAAGAGCGGTTTTAAATCTAGAAAGTAATGGAGTACACCAAGTTCCAGCAATACGATATCAAATGATTTGGAGAGCTGCACATTTAGTACATCAGAAACGACATACTGGATAGAGACACCTGCTGCTTCTGCAAGTTCATTTGCATATTTTGCATTACTTGCTGAAATATCAACCACTGTTACGTCAGCTCCTAAAAGAGCGAGAGCAACGGCTTTATTTCCTTTTGACCCGAGTAAATTAATGATACGTTTTCCTTTTGGAGATTGTATGTAAGGTAAATAGTGATCTATCTCGCGCATAGGATCTTCTATGAGTTTTTTTGCATAATCCGCTGGTGCTCCGTGGCGATTCGTCCAAGCTTCATAAGCAGCTGTATTCCAGCTTTTTTCATTACGTGCGCTTAGTTGTTTTTGATTCAATATTATCACTCCTTTTGTGAACGTATAGTTATTCGGCAGGTGGATGGGATTTCCTTTTCTTTTTGAATAAAAGTTTGATTTTTCTGTGATTAAGTCGTAAAATACTTGTTATACGTAAAAGCATTGAAAAGGAAAAGTAGGATGAACACATTCTTTCCAGAGAGCTTCGGTAGCTGAGAAGAAGCAAGAATATTCATTTGAACAATGGCCTTTGAGCTTCGTCCTGAACTTATCAAATGATAATAGTAGGCGGCGACGAGAGTTGGTACTCGTTATCAAAACCACAGTATAAGAGCATATAGCTCCGTACTTGTTAAGGCTAATTATGTGAGTAATTGGCGAAATAAGGTGGTACCGCGACTGTTTATACAGCCCCGCCCTTATCTTTTTTAAGATAAGGGTGGGGCTTTTTTATATTTAAAAGGAGGAATGTAAGATGAGTATTTTTATTGGAGGCGCTTGGCCGTATGCAAATGGCTCGTTACACCTTGGGCATATTGCGAGTTTGTTACCTGGAGATATTTTAGCACGTTATTACCGGGCAAAAGGTGAGAATGTGTTGTATGTTTCGGGAAGTGACTGTAATGGAACACCGATTGCAATTAGGGCAAAACAAGAAGGTGTGACGGCGAAGGAAATTGCTGATAAGTATCATGAAGAGTTTGAGCGATGTTTTTGTAGCCTTGGTTTTACTTATGATTGCTATACACGTACAGATAGTGAGCATCATCATGAAACTGTTCAAAATGTCTTTTTACGTTTATTAGAAGAAGGCTATATTTATAAAAAAACGGTGGAACAAGCGTATTGCGAAACGTGTACACAGTTTTTACCTGATCGTTATGTAGAAGGCATTTGTCCACATTGCCATGAAGCGGCAAGAGGAGATCAATGTGATGCTTGTTCAGCTATTTTAGATCCACTCGATTTGTTAGAAAAGAAATGTAAGTTATGTGGTAGTACGCCATCCGTACAGGAAACAGAGCATTTCTATTTCGCATTGCATACATTTCAGGAGCAAATTAAAGGAGTCGTAGAAATTGCAAAACAAAAAGGAACATGGCGTGACAATGCAATTCAGCTAACAGAAAGATATGTAAAAGAAGGGTTACAAGATAGGGCAGTATCGCGTGATTTACCAGTCGGGGTTCCAATTCCAGTGGCAGGATACGAAGATAAGAAAATTTACGTATGGATTGAAGCAGTGACAGGGTATTATTCTGCAAGTAAACATTGGGCTGAAAAAGCAGGGAAAGATGACCAAGAGTTTTGGGATAAAGAAACGAAAACGTATTATGTACACGGAAAGGATAATATTCCATTTCACTCTATCATCTGGCCAGCGGTATTACTTGGAATAGGAGAAGAAGCAATTCCTCGTCATATCGTTTCGAATGAATATTTAACAGTTGAAAAAAGAAAATTATCTACAAGTAAAAACTGGGCAGTATGGGTACCTGATATATTAGAAAGCTATGATCCAGATTCGATCCGTTACTTTTTAACAGTAAATGCACCAGAAAATCGTGATACTGATTTTTCGTGGCGTGAGTTTATTTACAGTCATAATAGTGAATTGTTAGGTGCATATGGGAACTTTGTGAATCGGACATTAAAGTTTATTGAAAAGTATTATGATGGCGTTGTACCGAAGGGAACTATTCATGTAGAGCTGAAAGATAAAGTAGAAGGATTATATAAATATGTAGGAGCGGCTATTGAACAAACTAAATTTAAGGTGGCGTTAGAGACAATATTTGATGCAGTGCGTTTTGCAAATAAATACTTTGACGAAAAGCAGCCTTGGAAACAAAGAGAAGATGATCCAGTTTCATGTGAAGAAACGATTTATAATTGTGTTTATCTTATCGCTAATTTTGCAAATCTCCTTGAACCATTTTTACCATTTTCAAGTGAAAGAGTTCGAAACACATTGTCGATTGTTAAACGAAATTGGGAACCTCAAAATATGTTGCCGAATAAAATTGATAGCGTACAGCCATTATTTGAGCGAATTGATGTAAAACAAATTGAGCATGAGATAGAGAAACTGTATGGAGCGGTAAAGTGAACGAGAGAGAAAAGACCTTTCAAGTAAATGAAAGGTCTTTTCTTATGCACTATGCACACGATTATGTTTGTTTTCTTTTCTATACGTAAGGAGCTGAGGAGTGAAAATACCAAACAATATAAATATAATTCCAATCCACTGCATAAGCGTTACAACTTCATGTACAAGTGTTATAGAAGCGATAATGGCCGTTGGTAATTCAGCTGCACCTAATATTGTACCAAGTCCTATTCCGACTTTCGGTACGCCAATTGAAAAACAAATGACAGGTACGACAACGCCGAATAATCCGAGGAAGAAAGCATATTTCCATAGACCGGCTTGCAGGGCACCATCTGTTAAAAAGGTTGGCGGGAAGAATAGGCAGACGATAAGGGTAGCACTTGTTGTCATGAGAAAGCTTTTCGTATAAGGTGGAACATCTGTAGCAACGCGTCCACTTGCAAAAACATAGAATGAAAAAGAGACAGCAGCTAATAGTCCAAAGATAATACCTTTCGTAGAAAAATCTTCTCCTAGCCCTTCAAAGACACCGCCAGCAAACAACGTACCAGTGAATAAAATGATGATAGATATAACTTTTTCACGGCTTGGAAACGTTCGATTTGCAATAGCCTCGATGACTACTCCGATCCATGTGAACTGGAAGAGTAGAACGACAGCGATAGATGCTGGCAGTTCTTCTACAGAAATAGCATAGAAAATACCAGTCATACTCATTGTTGTGCCGACTGTTAGTAAGGACAAGAATTGCTTTTTTGTTACTTTATGGCGTGAAAAGAAAAGAACGAGCAGAAGTAGTCCAATCCATCCGAAGACATATTGTCCCCCTAATAGTTGATGTGCTGAAAATCCGTTAATAAATCCGAGTTTGAAAATAGTTGAAAGCACGCCATAGCTACAAGCACCGAGTAAAACGAGTAGTGAATACTTAAACTTCTCCATAAAAATCCTCCTTTTAAAATAAAAAACGCCCGCTATCCAAATAAGGACAACGGGCGAACGAAACAGAGTAACATACTCTACAAAATTCCGCCATTCATACGAAGTATGAATTTGGGGTATGAAATTAGAATAGGTTTTACATTGCCTTTGGGAATACAATGGAGCATTTTACACCTTGAGGTGTGTTTTGTATCCCATAAGGAAACTGATGTTTATCTAATATTTGTTTTACAATATATAACCCAAGACCACTACCTTGTACTAAGCCATGTTTGTCAGGATTTGCGCGATAGAATGGCTCAAATAAATGGGCAAGTTTATCTTCATCAATTTGAGAACCTGTATTTAATACTTCTAATGCGTAACCGTTTGGCTTTTCATAAAGCTTTATATATACATGCTGATGGTCAATTGTATAATGAATTGCGTTGGAAATAATGTTAAAAATAGCAGTTTGCATAAATTTAGGATCAGCTAAAATTTGTACATCTTGTTTAATGTTAGACTGAACATTTAATTGTTTTACAGATACAAAATAATCTACTTTCTTTATAACGTCCTCAATAATATTAGTCAATGAGATAACTTTTAAATTGGGTTTAAATTGAGGGTTTTGTATTTTGGATAATTCTGATACCTTTTCCGTTAATATGTTAATATCTTGCATCATCTCATATGAACGTTTTAAATATTTATCTCTATCTTTATAAGCGCCAATTCCGTGAATCATGCCATCGAGTTGTCCCATAACGGCTGCGATTGGTGTTTTTAATTCATGGGATATCATAGACATAAATTCTTTACGAGATTGTTCTAATTGTTGTTCCTTCTTGATTTCATTTCTTAAATCTTGATTGCTTTCATGTAAATTTTTCACAATAGTAGGTACTTGTGAGGCAGCTACTTGCAAATTAAAATCTGTTTGATCTGTATTTTTGTTAAGTAGCTTTTTATCTGAGAAATCAAGATTCATAATATCTTTTAAAGCATCGCTCATATATTGGAAAGGTTTGGCGATTATTTTTGCGTAGATTAAAGATCCTAGCAGAGATAATGCAAGCATTGTCGCCCCAATATGTGGAGCTAATTGCTGCAACACATCTGTTAACGATGGATTATCATGTGTATCATTTGTTTTACTTGCTGCATTTTGTGTATGTAAGGCATCATTGTTAGTAACTTGCTTTTCCGCTTCTGTAAGTGAAGACGTTGTGTTACTTTTCCCCGGAATATTTTGTGCATGTTCTTTTGCTTTTGCAGTTTGGCTAGGCTGCAAAAGATGATTGATGGCTGTAGAGAGTGTATTCATGTCTATTTGAGAAGATTGAAAATTAGAGATGCTACTCTCTGACACAGCTTTATTTTGCTTTGTTTTACTTTGGTCGTTTTGTTTGTCTGATTCCGCTTGTTCCGCAGTTTGCGTTTCAGACGCTCTCAAACGATCTTTATCGTAATTTGAGGCTAGAAAATAAATAATTTGATAAAGACAAAGTGATAACAAAATACAAAATAATAAGGTTTTGATGAATATATTTTTGGTGATGTTGTCTTTGCTACGATTCGATTTTGTAGCCAATGCCTTTCACCGTTTTAATATAAGGAATTTCTAATTTTTTTCGTAAGTTTTTAATATGTGTATCTATTACTCTCACATCACCATAATGTTCATAGCCCCATACCTTATTCAACAAATCACTTCTTGATAGTACTTTTCCCCGATTTTGCAGTAAAGTATATATAATTTCAAATTCTTTTGTAGTCAATTCAATTTGATTACCATGAACATAAGCGGCATATGCTGTAGAATTTAACATCAATTCATGGAATTGTAGTATAGTTGCAGCTTCTGCTTCCTTCGTTGCTGCTCTTCTTAATACAGCTTCTACACGTTTTATAAATACGGTGTAATGGAACGGTTTTGTAATATAGTCATCAATACCTAACTCAAATCCTTTAATTTCACTTTCTTCATTATGTAAGCCTGTTAACATAATGATTGGTACATCAGATTGTCCTCGCATAATTTTACAAATACTATAGCCATCTATATCTGGTAACATTACATCGAGGAGGACAAGATCGTATGAATTTTTTTGGAAAAGAAGAATGCCTTCTGTTCCAGCACCAACTACATCAACAGTAAAGTTTTGTGCCATTAGAAATTCACGAATAAGTTCTTGTATATCTGGGTTGTCTTCAATCACCAGTATATGCGTCATAGTAACACCTCCTAAATAACGCTTTTTACTGCAATATTCGAATTCATCATTTTTCGGATGACTCAGATTGTTTATACATATAATAAGCCCCCGCTATAAAATAGTAATGAAAGTAGCAAGGGGGATTGTTTAGTGTCACTGAATATTTCAGAATTACAGTAGTTCTATTATAGTATGTATTGTAAAATTTATAAAATATTATAACTGTATAATTTTAATATCCATGTTTATCAATGTTACGATGATGTTGAACGCAATCTATTTTTATTATATATGTAAATACAGTTGTTTTGCTACTGTAAATGAATAAATAAAATAAGCCAAGACATAAAATTCTTGGCTACACGTAAATCTTGTTCTTAGGTTAATTTACAGTGACAGTAGCTTGCTGCTGAATGCGCTCAAATAACCAGTGAATATCATTGTTAAACATACGAATACAACCAAGTGTTGTTGCTTTCCCGATTGCTTGATTATTGTTAGTTCCATGAATCGCATACGTTGTTCCGTAAGTTCCTGCCATATTTAATCCGAGCCAGCGGTCCCCAAGTGGATTACGTGGATCGCCGCCTTTAATTTTTCCTGTATAGTAAGGACGGTTTTTAATTTTATTTACGATTTGAAAAGTACCCTTAGGTGTTGGTGTTGCTGCTTTTCCAGTAGCGACAGTGAAACTTTTTATGAATTTTCCATTTTGATAATAATCCATTTTATTTAGTTGTGTGTTTACGATAAGCTGATCTTTCGTTGTAGCTGCTTCTGCAGTAGTGAATGGAAGAGTTAAAAATCCTAATGATAATAGCGCACTTAATAATAATTTTTTCATTATATTCTCCTTTTACTTCTTGTAGTAGTCTTACATACAATGAATTTGTAATCCTCGTAATGCTTGATTGACATTTTCATCTAATGTTTCAAAGAAGGTAGTAATTTTTGGGTTGCATTTGTTGTTTTTATCAATAAGTAATCTTTCGTTTAATAAAAGCTCACCATGTAGTCCAAAGCTTTGAACTTGAATATTTAGTTCATCTTCAGTTTCAGAAATAATCGGTAAGAAATAGTGAAAAGCTTTCGTTGGAATGATGTAGCTTTTGCCAATCATGCTTTCTTGATTTGAATTCACCCATTTTCTAGTGACAATCTTAATGTTCTTTTTTGAAACGATAAAAGACAGCGTAGTAGATTTTGTTAAACTTACGTCAAATTCATTTGTTTCACATATTTGTAAATTAAAAACGGTTTCATTTTGATGAGATTCAACATTCGTATTAATAAAATCGTGCATTTTATAAGCTTCCATTTCTTATTCACCCTTTTTTCAATTTCGAAAAGCGACTTATATTTATTCAATTTAATGTTTAGTCATATATTAGCTAAATTTTTCAACAAATTCCGATATAATCTTACAATACGTATATGAAGCTAATATGAAGTTCGTATGAGTTTGTGGTGGTTTTTTATAGAGAACAAAATAAGATAGTTTTCAAGTGTTAAAAATTGGATAAAAAATGTATATTAATGGATTTCATTCGCGTGATATATAGTTGTTAGCTTGTTTTTAAATGCTAATAGATATAAGTAAATAGAGAACAAAAAATTTTAGTGTGAGCCTTACAAAAATGTAATAAAAATGTAAGCTATTGTGATAGTTATTTCGACATTTTTTTTATACAATAATAGTAAGAAGTTGTACGTGACTGAAAGGAGAGATGACATGGAATGGGTTCATGAATTATTTCAGCAATACGGGTATTATGTTGTACTTGTCGGGTTGCTGTTAGAATATATTGCGCTTCCGTTTCCGGGAGAGCCAACATTAGCATATGCGGGATTTTTAGCACAGAAGGGTGATTTAAGTTTACCAATTTTAATTATCTTATCCTTTATTGGGACAAGTGTAGGAATGACGATTCAATACTTTTTAGGAAATAAATTAGGTATGCCTTTCGTTCAAAAATATGGGAAATACGTATTTTTAACACAAAGAAAAATCGACTTAACAAGAATGTGGTTCGATAAGTATGGGTACTTCCTAATCTTTATCGGTTTCTTTATTCCTGGTGTACGCCATTTTACAGGATACTTTGCAGGAATTATTAATCTACCATTTCGTCGTTTTGCGATTACAATTTATTCAGGTGCTCTGTTTTGGGTATCATTCTTCTTAATCGGTGGTTACTGGTTAGGTGGAAACTTACATGATATTTTTGGAGTGCTAGAAGGTCATATTGGTAAAATCATTTTTGGAGTTATCGTAATCGTAGCAATTACGCTAGGCATTCGTTTCCGTAAACAGTTAAAACGAGTATTGTTACAAAACGCAAGTTAATATGGAATCCATTCTATGTCAAAATTTAGGAAGGCAGTGCAAAAGCACTGCCTTTTTTATTTTATCCCGCTATTTGTCGGGCTGCCCGTAAAAGTCCGATTGGTCAGGGCTGATTAAAGTTTCATTTTATGTTCCAATCTATTTTTAACTTTCCTTTTAGCTGATTTCCGCTAACTATAATGTAATAAGTTCCTGTCTTAATTGCCGCGAACTGGTATGTATTAGGTCCAGCTGGAGCTAAATAATTTTCTTCCTCTTGAAATTCACTAGCCATTTTTATGTCCCCCATGTAGCCATTCGAATTTTCAGCTCGTGATTCAATGGTGAATTCTAATATGTCCCCTCGTTTTAGTTCAATTGGGACTTTATGTTCACCACTAAAATGTTGAAAAGATGCTTCGAAAGAGTTATCTGTTTTTGTTTCGACCCATTGTTCTTTTGATGTTCCAAACCTTTCTAAATCTACTAAGTTAATTGTGATAAATATAATAAACATAATGCTTGGTACGAAATATTGTAGCCACTTAAATTTTGTTGCTATAACTGTACATAAATAGAAAGAAAGAGAACATACTGCACCAATTGATCCGAGGAACAAGAACTGTATTAGACTAGCTTCTTTAAATGTTAGGAAGGGAAGAAAAAATAAATAGCCGCAAAAAATATAAAGTAATAATGTCTTCAGTCTTGTATGTGTTTTTAATTTCAATTTATCGATGCAAATAGAACAAAAAAATGCATATGCAGCAAGAATAGGAACGAAGGGAACATATAGCAGTTCTCGTAATCCAGCTAAGAAACTATATAATGTTTGTTGACTAGTTGTTAAGAGAAGCGTGCTAATAAGTAATAATAATAAGAAAGTCGCTGTAAGCTTAGTAAGAATATAGGAAAAAGTAGATATTTTATTCATATGTCACTTCCTTTGTTTAATATTTCACATTCATTATATAGGTTATTTTCATCATAATACATCCTTATTTTTGTCAATTATTATAGTCGTAATGACAATTATAATTGACAAAAATAAGGATATTATTTACAATTTTAATTAAATAAATGAAAAAGAGGGAAGATATGAAGCTTCAAAATCGAGTGAGGGAATTGCGAGCAAAGCATCGTTTATCACAAGGGGATTTAGGGAAAGCGATTGGCTCATCACGGCAAACGATTAGTTTAATTGAGCGTGGGGATTATGCACCATCTATTGTATTGTCGTTAAAAATCGCAAAAATTTTCAATGTACCGGTGGAGGAAATATTCACGTTAGTGGAGGGGGAAGAGGACGATGAAGAGTAAACGAAAAAAACAATTTGATTTTGTGGGAAAAATAGCATTAAGTATGATGGGTGGTTTTTTAACATCTTATATAGCTTTAGATTTACTCTCGGATGAACCGAGAAAATTATCATCTAATCTATTTATAGGTGTATGTACTATTTTTGGAATTTTAATGATGTACTACACTTGGAAGAATACACGTATGTTAGCGGAAGCACGCGATGAAGAAGAGAGCGTACAAGGCAGAAAATTAGGTATTATAAGTATATATTTACGTGTAGGTGATATAGTTACGCAGGCATGGTTTGTATATGCAGTTATTACATGTAGACGTGCACTGGTGCAGGATACAAATGTTTCATTTGCGGTGTGGAATTTAGTAGCTTCTATTGTCTGTTTAACTACTGTAGTGATTATCGGGCTCATAACAAAAAATCGTTATAATAAGCTATATCCTGAACAAGGTGTAACATATATGGAATCTATGAAAATGTGGACGAAAAACGCAGATGAAGGATTAAAACACATTGTGCATGAGGCTGGATATAAAGCGTATGAATTTACGAATACAATATTAGCATATGTATGGTGGGCTGCCGTTATATATACAGCGGCTAGTAATATCGATTTTGTATTAATTGGCTTAATCTCATTTATTTGGATATTGCATCTCGGAAAATTCATGTACGAAATGCAGAGGAAAATGATTTATTAAGGAGAGAAAAGAGTGGATATTTTAAGAAGGCCAGCTAGTTCAATGACGGCGGCGCTAGTTTTGTCCATTTTATACGGAGTAATCCGAACTGGAAAATTACAAGTAATGTTGAATATATGGGCAGTATTTGGAATTGTATTATTAGTGTTAGCCATTCATGAGCTAGGGCACGTACTATTTGGCTTGATAGGTGGTTTGAATTTTAAATTTATGACAGTAGGACCTATCACTGTTCAAAAGGAAAAAGGGAAATTACGCATTCGAGAAAATAAATTATGGGCGTACTTTGGTGGCGTGGTGATGTTAGCGCCGTCTTCTATAGAGACACCGAACCTTTCAAAGAAATGGGCGTGGATGACTTTAGGTGGGCCAATTATGAGTTTACTATTCGGTATTACTTCAGGTTACATATATATGGTGAGTTATTATCAATATCTTTTATATTTTTCCGTTTTACACTTTGTGATTTTTGCAGTTACAATCGTGCCGATAAAAGGAACGCTTCTGAGTGATGGTATGCAATTTCTCATTTTAATTAAAGATGATGAAAAAGCTAAGCAGCATTTATATACGATTCAAATATCGAGTGAGTTATTTAGTTATAAAAGACCGAAAGATTGGGATGAGAGATTAGTAGAACTTAGTGAGGAAAAATTAAAAGAGGATAAAAGTATAAAAGAGATAATGAGCGGACTTATGCTCGTCTTTTATGCCCGAGCTGATCAAAGGGGAATGGAAAGAGCAATACCGTATATAGAACAAATTGTTCAACTATCTGTAACGAAGGAAAATAAATTTTTCGTTAGTAGTTTTCATAGTTGGTATCTTTTATATAAAGCTCTTTATCAGATAAATAGCCTTTCTCTGCAAGAAGCAAAGGAACATGCAAAGGCCATTACCAAAATGGATTTAAACGGATATTACCGTACACAAGGAATTATTAAATATTTAGAGGACGATATGGAAGCTTCCCGCACTTATATGAAGAAAGCTGATAAAGAATTGGAGAGCGCTGAGAAGAGTGGAATGGGATATTTACAAGTAGAGAGAGAATGGTTTGAGCAGCTACAGGCGAG
>NZ_JAEHBO010000061.1:0-33201 GCF_016483575.1 Bacillus cereus group sp. N12 | reverse complement strand
GTAGTACAAGAAGAGCATCCTGATGTTGATATTTATGTAGCAGCATTAGATGAAAAGTTAAATGACCACGGTTATGTAGTGCCAGGTCTTGGTGATGCTGGTGACCGTTTATTCGGAACGAAGTAAGACAACTGACGAGAGGGGATTCCCTACTCGTCTTTTTTTGTCCCGGGTATGCAGGTAGGGGAGGGGGATAAATATGCAACGTGTATACAACATAAGTTGCATACACAACACATATAATATAGAAGTCTTACGTCTAAGGAGCACTATATTATGGAAGGAAAGCGTTATATCTTAAAAATATAATAGTGACAAACTTGTGAACATTTCCTTCTATTATAAAGAGAAAACTGTTAGAAATTGCATATCTCTAACCAGTATTTAGAAGGGGAACGTTTTCATTTTTGGGAGGAAATGCCTAATACTCAAATTTTTTGATTTTTTACGATTTCTCGTTGACACTGTTAATACCCTATTGTATGCTAACAACGGGGATAGATGGTAGGGCTTTCAGTGACAAAAATACATCTATTCCGTGACGAAAATGTAAACTTTTTATTTTGTATAGGATTTATGCAAAAAAATGAGTTATTATTAACACATCGTGAATGAGGGTTACATATTGGAGGGATGAATCCTTGCAAAAAAACGACCGCAGCCATATAAAAGCTTATGCTTTAATGTCAGGAATTCTTGCTCAATTAGTCGGTTCTATTCTTATTGGAATCTTTGGTGGGCAGTGGATTGATAATAAGGTTGGAACGTTTCCATTGTTTCTTATTATAGGTTTATTACTAGGATTAGGAACAGGGGTATACGCAATGATTCGACTCATTCGACATTACTATTCGGGAGAGCAATGATGATAGACGTACATGGACTTGTCCAAAGACAAAAGAAATATATGTACTACTTGCTTGCGCTTCTAGTGCTAGGATGGGGATTCACCTCTTACAAGGATGTATTTCTTGGGCTGATTATCGGAACGATTTTCAGTTTTCTTAGTTTGCGCATCATTGCACGTAGAACAGACAAGCTGTTAGATCGCGTAACGAATGGAGAAAACGTGAAGTTTAAGGCAACAGCGGTAAGTACATATTCGAGATTCGCGACGATTGGGTTATTAATTTTATTTGCAGCCAAATATCAAGAGTTAATTGCGATGTGGGGCTTAGGTGTAGGATTGCTGACAGGATATCTTGTCATGATCATAGATTTTCTTTATTTAGAGTATAAGAGCAGGGAAGAGAGGTGAATTACTAGTGGAACACGGTAAATTAGTTGAATTTCTAGGTTTAACGTTCGATTTGTCATCAGTTATGATGGTTACTGTAGCAGCAGTTATTGTTTTCTTAATCGCAGTTATAGGAACTCGCAGCTTAGCTCTTCGCCCAACAGGAATGCAAAATTTCATGGAATGGGTGTTTGACTTCGTGAAAGGGATTATCAATAGTACGATGGACTGGAAAACAGGTGGACGTTTCTTAACGCTTGGCGTTACGCTTATCATGTTTATCATCGTATCGAACTTCCTTGGTTTACCATTCATGTATTCAACAGTTGAGGCTGGCGAACATATTGCATGGTGGAGATCACCAACGTCTGATCCAGCAGTTACATTAACATTAGCCGTGATGGTAGTTACCCTCACCCATTATTATGGAATTAAGATGAAGGGTACGAAAGAATACGTTAAAGGTTATTTCCAACCTATGAAATTCTTATTCCCATTAAAGGTTATTGAGGAGTTTGCTAACACATTAACGTTAGGTCTTCGTTTGTTCGGTAACATTTATGCAGGTGAAATCCTGTTAGGATTACTTGCTAAGTTAGGCGGAGCATCAGTTCTTGGAGCATTAGGTGCGCTTGTACCGATGTTAGCATGGATGGGATTCAGTGTATTCGTTGGATCAATCCAGTCATTTATTTTCGTTATGTTAACGATGGTTTATATGGCTCATAAAGTAAGCCATGACCATTAATATAATTTAAGTAAGAAAAAATTTATTTTTTTATAATACAAAGGAGGACAAATTAAATGAGTTTAGGTGTAATCGCAGCTGCAATTGCAATTGGTTTATCAGCATTAGGTGCAGGTATTGGTAACGGTCTTATCGTATCACGTACAATCGAAGGTGTTGCTCGTCAACCAGAATTAAAAGGCGCACTTCAAACAATTATGTTCATCGGGGTTGCTTTAGTTGAGGCACTTCCAATCATCGGTGTAGTTATTGCTTTCATCGTAATGAACAAATAAGGGAGACTCCCCTTACATAGATGGCGAAGAGTGTTTTTTGAACTTTCTTCGCCATTGCTTTATGAACGAAACGTATGTCTTTTTTTTTCATATGATCAATTTAGATATTTTGAAGGGAGTGAATCCTTGTGCCAACTTTATTATTAGGGGCTGCCATTCCATTTGGAACGATTGCTTATACATTGTTCATTTTCTTACTTCTATTAGTAATGCTACGCAAATTTGCGTGGGGTCCTTTAATGGGAATTATGAAAGAACGTGAAGAGCATGTTACTAGTGAAATCGACGCTGCAGAAAGAAGTAACGCTGAAGCGAAGAAATTAGTAGAAGAACAACGTGAAATGTTAAAACAATCGCGTGTTGAAGCACAAGAGTTAATCGAAAGAGCGAAAAAACAAGCTGTAGATCAAAAAGATGTGATTGTTGCTGCTGCGAAAGAAGAAGCAGAATCAATTAAAGCATCTGCTGTACAAGAAATTCAACGCGAAAAAGAGCAAGCGATTGCTGCTTTACAAGAACAAGTCGCTTCTTTATCTGTTCAAATTGCTTCTAAAGTAATTGAAAAAGAGTTAAAAGAAGAAGATCAAGTGAAGTTAATTCGCGATTATATTAAAGAAGTAGGAGAAGCGCGATGAGCAATGGGATTGTAGCAAAACGTTATGCTGTCGCTCTTTTTAAAATTGCAAAAGAAAAACACGTATTAGAAATGTTTGAAGAGGAATTACGCCTTGTACAAAACGTTTATGTAAAGAACGGAGAACTACATAGCTTTTTAACGCAACCGAACATTTCAAAAGAGCAGAAGAAAACGTTTCTTGCAAACGTATTCGGATCTGTTTCTGAATCTATTTTAAATACGTTATATATTTTAATTGATAACAAGCGCATTGAAATCTTACCTGAAATTGCAGATGAATATGTTGTTCTTGCTAATGAAGAACGTAACGTAGCGGATGCAACTGTGTATTCTACTCGTCTTCTATCTGAAGAAGAGAAGCTTAACGTTGCAGAAGCATTTGCAAAGAGAACGGGAAAAGATGCAATTCGCGTGAAAAATGTTGTAGATGAAGATTTACTAGGCGGCATTAAAGTACGTATTGGAAATCGCATTTATGATGGAAGTTTACAAGGAAAATTAGCACGTATTCAACGTGAATTAATGAAGAATAGATAGGGGTGAAGCACATGAGCATCAGAGCTGAAGAAATTAGCGCACTGATAAAGCAACAAATCGAGAACTATCAGTCTGAAATCGAAGTTAGTGATGTTGGTACAGTTATCCAAGTTGGTGACGGTATCGCGCGTGCTCATGGTCTTGATAACGTTATGGCTGGTGAACTTGTAGAGTTCTCTAACGGCGTTATGGGGCTAGCACAAAACTTAGAAGAAAACAATGTAGGTATCATTATTTTAGGACCTTACACAGAAATCCGTGAAGGTGACGAAGTTCGTCGTACTGGTCGCATCATGCAAGTACCAGTAGGGAAAGAACTAATCGGTCGTGTTGTAAACCCATTAGGTCAACCAGTTGATGGTTTAGGCCCAATCAATACAACAAACACTCGTCCAATCGAAAGTCCAGCACCAGGTGTAATGGATCGTAAATCTGTTCATGAGCCACTTCAAACAGGTATTAAAGCGATTGATGCTCTTGTACCAATTGGCCGTGGTCAACGTGAGTTAATCATCGGTGACCGTCAAACAGGTAAAACAGCAGTTGCACTTGATACAATCATTAATCAAAAAGATGAAGATATGATTTGTATCTATGTAGCTATCGGACAAAAAGAATCAACTGTACGTAACGTAGTAGAAACACTACGTAAGCACGGTGCATTAGATTACACAATCGTTGTAACTGCATCAGCTTCTCAACCAGCTCCATTATTATACTTAGCTCCTTACGCTGGTGTAACAATGGGTGAAGAGTTCATGTACAATGGTAAACACGTATTAGTAGTATATGATGACTTATCAAAACAAGCAGCGGCTTACCGTGAGCTTTCATTACTATTACGTCGTCCTCCAGGTCGTGAAGCATATCCAGGGGATGTATTCTACTTACATTCTCGCTTATTAGAGCGTGCAGCAAAATTAAGTGATGCAAGAGGCGGCGGTTCTTTAACTGCACTACCTTTCATCGAAACACAAGCAGGGGACGTATCAGCTTACATCCCAACAAACGTAATCTCGATTACGGATGGACAAATCTTCTTACAATCTGACCTATTCTTCTCTGGCGTACGTCCAGCGATCGATGCGGGTACTTCTGTATCACGTGTAGGTGGATCTGCTCAGATTAAAGCAATGAGTAAAGTATCAGGTACACTTCGTCTTGACCTTGCATCTTACCGTGAGTTAGAAGCGTTCGCTCAGTTCGGTTCTGACCTTGATAAAGCAACACAAGCGAAACTAAACCGTGGTGCTCGTACAGTTGAGGTATTAAAACAAGGATTACACAAACCGTTACGTGTAGAGAAACAAGTTATCATTCTTTACGCTTTAACACGTGGATTCCTAGATGATATCCCAGTAGTCGATATCACTCGTTTCGAAGAAGAATTCCATGCTTGGTTAGATTCAAATGCAGCTGACTTATTAAGCGAAATCCGCACAACTAAGAAACTTGCGGATGACGACAAATTTGCAGCAGCAATTAACGGATTTAAAAAAGTATTCGTAGCTTCTGAGTAATTAATAAAAGCGGAAGCGGCTCGATTTGAATGTGAAGTGAAGCCACCGAGCATTCAAGCCGCTGGAGCTAGATAGTATATATAAAAGGCATCTCAGGTTCTGAGATTGCTGACGGTTATGTAGAGGAAAAGAGTAGGTGCACCTATTCTTTTCCTTCAATCATGAGCAAGAATATCTTGCAACGTAGATTAGGAAGAGGATTCTTACTAATCGTGCCAACTTCCGGAAAAAAGGTGGTGAAAACCTGTGGCATCTTTACGCGATATAAAAGCGAAGATTACCTCGACAAAGAAAACGAGTCAAATTACGAAAGCGATGGAGATGGTATCTGCATCTAAGTTAAACCGTGCAGAGCAAAATGCTAAATCCTTCGTTCCGTATATGGAAAAGATTCAAGAAGTAGTAGCGAGCATTGCGCAAGGAAGTAAAGGAATTAATCATCCAATGCTAAATGCGCGTCCTGTAAAGCGTACAGGATACATCGTTATTACATCTGATCGCGGACTAGCAGGTGGTTATAACAGTAACGTATTACGTACAGTTAGTAACGTGATTCGTGAACGTCATAATATGGATTCAAACCAATATTCAATTATTGTGCTTGGCCGACTAGGACGTGATTATTTAAAACGTCGCGGATTTAACATCATTGATGAAGTAGTTGGATTATCTGACCACCCATCATTTACTGATATTAAAGATCTTGCTTCTCGAGCAATTGCGATGTTCGCAGATGGTGCTTATGATGAGCTGTATATTTACTACAACCATTACGTAAGTAAAATTTCACAAGAAGTAACGGAAAATAAAATTTTACCGCTTACTGATGTGGCGTCTGACAAACCGACGACAGCTTATGAATTCGAACCTTCTGAAGAAGAAATTTTAAAAGTATTATTGCCACAATACGCAGAAAGCTTAGTGTACGGTGCATTACTAGACGGTAAAGCAAGTGAGCACGCGGCGCGTATGACAGCAATGAAGAGTGCTACAGACAACGCAATGGAAGTTATCGATTCACTTACACTTTCATTCAACCGTGCACGTCAAGCAGCGATTACGCAAGAAATTACGGAAATCGTTGGTGGAGCAGCAGCGTTAGAATAGTAATAAAAAGTGGAAGCGGCTCTGTCAAAAGAGTCGCATAAGCTATAAACTAATAAAAAATTAAAAGCCGACTTCTCTTAGAAAGCTGGCTAATTAAAAGAAAGCTAGGAGGGAACCCGATGAATAAAGGGCGCGTTACGCAAATCATGGGTCCGGTTGTAGACGTTAAGTTTGATGGCGGAAAGCTACCAGAAATCTACAACGCCCTTACGGTAAAACAAAGCAACGAAAACGGAGCAAACATTAACTTAACATTTGAAGTTGCACTTCATTTAGGTGATGACACAGTTCGTACAGTTGCAATGTCTTCCACAGATGGACTTGTTCGTGGCACAGAAGTAGAAGATACTGGTAAAGCAATCTCTGTACCAGTTGGTGATGCAACACTTGGTCGTGTATTTAACGTATTAGGTGATGCAATTGACTTAGATGGTGATGTTCCTGCGGATGTACGTCGTGATCCAATTCACCGTCAAGCACCTGCATTCGAAGAGTTATCTACTAAAGTAGAAATTCTTGAAACTGGTATTAAAGTAGTAGACTTACTTGCTCCTTACATTAAGGGTGGTAAGATCGGTCTATTCGGTGGTGCCGGCGTAGGTAAAACAGTATTAATTCAGGAATTAATTAACAACATCGCACAAGAGCACGGTGGTATCTCTGTATTCGCTGGTGTAGGTGAGCGTACTCGTGAGGGTAATGACTTATACCACGAAATGAGCGATTCTGGCGTAATCAAGAAAACTGCGATGGTATTTGGACAAATGAACGAGCCACCTGGAGCACGTCAACGTGTTGCATTAACAGGTTTAACAATGGCTGAGCATTTCCGTGATGAGCAAGGACAAGACGTACTATTGTTCATCGATAACATCTTCCGTTTCACGCAAGCGGGTTCTGAAGTATCTGCCCTTCTTGGTCGTATGCCATCTGCGGTAGGTTACCAACCAACACTTGCAACAGAAATGGGTCAATTACAAGAGCGTATTACATCTACAAATAAAGGGTCTATCACGTCTATCCAAGCGGTATATGTACCAGCCGATGACTATACTGACCCAGCACCAGCTACAACGTTCGCTCACTTAGATGCAACAACAAACTTAGAGCGTCGTTTAACGCAAATGGGTATTTACCCAGCCGTAGATCCATTAGCATCTACATCTCGTGCACTTTCTCCAGAAATCGTAGGAGAAGAGCATTATGAAGTAGCTCGTCAAGTACAGCAAACTTTACAACGTTATAAAGAGCTTCAAGACATCATCGCTATCTTAGGTATGGATGAGTTATCTGAAGAAGATAAGTTAGTTGTACATCGTGCTCGTCGTATTCAATTCTTCTTATCTCAAAACTTCCACGTAGCTGAGCAGTTTACAGGTCAAAAAGGTTCTTATGTACCTGTAAAAAATACAGTTAGTGGTTTCAAAGAAATTCTAGAAGGAAAATATGATGACCTTCCAGAAGATGCATTCCGCCTTGTTGGTGGCATTGAAGAAGTTATTGAAAACGCGAAGAAAATGATGGCGTAAGGCCTTAGGAGGGACGAAGTATGAAGACATTTCCAGTCAGTATTGTAACTCCTGATGGACCGGTTTACGAAAAAGAAGTAGAGATGGTAAGTGTAAAAGCAGAGAGTGGGGAAATGGGGATCTTACCAGGTCACATTCCAACTGTTGCACCATTAAAAATTAGTGCAGTTCGTCTGAAAAATGGTGGACACACTGATTATGTAGCAGTTAGCGGTGGCTTTATCGAAGTTCGTCCAGATAAAGTAACTGTATTATCATCATCTGCTGAAGAAGCAAACCATATCGATATCCATCGTGCAAATGAAGCGAAGCGTCGCGCTGAGCAACGTATGCAAGACAAACAAGCACATGTTGACTTTAAACGTGCAGAAATGGCATTACAACGTGCTGTGAACCGTTTAAACGTTTCCGATATGAAATAAAAAAATCCGTAAAGGTAAAGCCTTTACGGATTTTTTTATTGTATTTTATGGATAATTTTACAAAAATGGTATAATTGCATTGATGGTTGTATAAGTAGAGAATGTACAACAATTTATATTTCATAAAGGGGATGAATCAATGATCGGTGAAATGAAACGAGAAGCGTTGAACTCTTTAAAGGGGAATTGGGGACTAGGTGTTGGATCAACGATTTTATATTTTATTTTAAGTTATGTTGTTTCAATGGCTGCAATGCTTATACTTTTAATTCCAGGACTTATTCTATTTTTTTTAATTGTTAGCTTCGCTGGTTCAATTGAAAGGGAAACAATATCAATTGGAGCAGCTATTACATTTGGGGTATTTTATTGTATCATGATAATTTTGAGTAACGCATCGTATGGTATTACATCATACGGTTATACGAATGTATGTCTACAGATTAGTAAACGAGAAGGTGCTAAAGTAGATCACTTATTCGAAGGATTTCGTGGTTTTTAAAAGAATGATGAAAACAATGTGGGCAATGCTTGCGATTTTGTTATATACAGGTACATGGATTCCGATGTTGTTAATAGGCTTATTTGCATTGTTAGGTGAAGAAGGGAATACGTCATTTGCAATTGCTTTCTTCGTACTATTAGCTATTTCAATCGTTGGCATGATTGTGATGTATTTTTCTTATGCAATGACGTACTATGTAATGATTGAAAATCCAGAATATAGTGTGTCACAAGCAATGAAAGAAAGTAAGAGTCTTATGAAGGGACATAAGTTAGATTTGTTTCTTTTATGGCTTAGTTTTATAGGATGGAGTATTTTAGCAATTTTGACATTTGGAATAGGTTTTCTTTGGCTTAGTCCGTATATGGGTACAACGACATCTCATTTTTATCGCTATATTTCAAAAGATGAATTGCGGTAAGAACATGCTATACTAATAGAATTGTTACGTATAGGAGGCTAATTATGATTAGTGATTTAAAAGGAGAAGCGTTAGACTCTCTAGAAGGAAAATGGGGCTTAGCTGTTGGGGCAACATTATTAATTTCAATTCTTATCACGATGTTTAGTTTTAGTGTTAAGTGGGGATTTTCTTCAACTTTCGGTTGGCAAGATACAACTGGTTCATTTTCGATAGATATTCTTACACTTTTTGTTACCGGACCGTTAACTTTAGGGGGGTATTATCTGGCTTTAAATATCATTCGTGAAAAACAAGCTAGTATCGGCAATGTATTTGTTTGGTTTACAGAGGGGAAAAGATTTTTAAAATCATTTTTAGTATATTTACTAGTGAATCTTTATCTTCTTTTATGGACTTTACTTTTCATTATTCCAGGCATTATTAAATCATTTTCTTATGCAATGACATATTTTATTTTAAATGACCATCCCGAGTACTCATTGAATCAAGCTATTACGGAGAGTCGTCGTATGATGGATGGGCATAAAATGGAGTATTTCATTTTATGTTTAAGTTTTATTGGTTGGTTTATATTAAGTTGTATTACATTAGGGATTGGATTCCTCTGGTTAATTCCATATTTCTATACGACAGCTGCAGCTTTTTACGAAGAGGTTGCAGAAGAATATTACGAGAAAAAACCCCCAACAATATAAAGTGAAACTGTTGTCATTGGGGCTTTATTCATCCCAAAATGATAACGAACTTTCACTCTCGCAAATAGCAGGATAAAAACACCCAGTGTGAATTAATTGTTCATACTGGGTGTTTTTTGTAGAAATTTTATAAACTGTTTACTTGTTAAAGGTTTACTGAAATAGTAACCTTGCATATATTTACAGTTGTTTTTTTGTAGAAACTTAAGTTGTTTTTCCGTTTCAATTCCTTCAGCAATGACAGAGAGATTTAAAGTATTTGCAAGAGAAAGGATAGTGGAAAAGATGGCTCTTTCTTCAGGGCGATGATCGGCTAGTTGTGTAAATTCTCTTGGTACCTTTAATGTATCGATAGGGAAAATTGATAAATAAGCGAGAGAAGAATAGCCAGTACCGAAGTCATCAATTGCCGTTCGAATGCCATATTCTTTTAATTGCTTCAGTCTCGATAGTGTTTCTTTTTCATTAATCATCGCAATTCGTTCTGTTAACTCAAGTGTGACATGTTTTGGATCAACCTGCACGTCGTTTAATATTTTTGAAATGTTTTCGATTAATTGATTTTGTTGGAACTCTTTTGCTGATAAATTAACGCTTATTTTTAAATTTTGATAGCCAAAGGTATGCCATATTTTTAATTGGAGACAGGCTTCTTTTAATACCCAATGTCCAAGTGGAACGACTTGTGGCGTTTCTTCTACAATTGGAATGAACTCACATGGTGAAATGTCACCTAATAGTGGATGTTTCCAACGTATTAATGCTTCAGCACCGATAATTTTATTTGTTGTCGTATCAATTTGTGGTTGATAGACGAGATAAAATTCCTTGTTTACTAAAGCGAGTGGCAAATCCTTTTCGATTCGAGCTTTTCGTTCTATTTTCTTATATAGTTCTTTCGTATAAAGAGAGCTACGATTTTTTCCTTTATTTTTTGCTTCGTACATGGCCATATCGGCATGTTGTAAAATAGAAAGTGGGTCTTCGCCCGCTTCAGGGTATATTGCAATCCCGATACTCGGTGAGATTCGTAAATGCTGATTTTCGATTTCGAATGGTTTGTTCATGGCCGCTACAATCATATCAGCTATTTTTTTTACATCTGTCCTTTTTTTATAATTTTCGATGAGGATTGTGAACTCATCTCCAGCTAGTCGAGCAAGTTTCATATGCTGTGTTGATAATCGTTCAAGCCTTTTGGCTACTGCAATTAATAGGAGGTCTCCCACCCGATGCCCGAGAGTATCATTAATAACCTTAAAGCGGTCTAAATCGAGAAACATAACAGCAAAGGAGCTTTTCGATATTTTTGCACGTGCAATCGCCTTTTCTAAATATTGATGAAATGCACGGCGATTTGCAAGTTCAGTTAAAGTATCATGATATGCTAGGAAATTAATTTGTTCTTGTTGTTGTTTGCTTTCCGTAATATCTTTAATCATTAAATAGACCCCTGAAATATGATCCTTTAAAAAGATGGGAACAGCTGTAACATGCAAGTAGTAAATATCTCTGTTTTTGTGATACGCTCGTATTTCTAAAGAGATAGAATTCCCCTTTTTTACGCGATGAAAGGCGTTAATAATTTCTTCTAAATCTTCTTCGTATATGAGTGAGTAGTAAGGTTGATTTAATAATTCATTCGTTTGATACCCTAGTAAAGTAGTACCAGCGTTATTAACTTTAAGAAAATTGCCGTACAAATCTAATGTGAAGATTGGATCTGGATGGTGCTCGTATAAAGATTTAAACATTTGTTGGTTATGATAGAGCTCATTTTTTTGTTCTACTAAATCTTCTGTACGTAGTTCAATTTGTTTCTCGAGTTCCAAGTTGAATTGCATTTGGGCTAGTAATAATATTTTATTTTGTTTTCGAACTAAACTATGGCGTATGAGAACGAAAGTGAAAGTTATTATAAGCCCGATTACTACAATGGGGGCAAAAACATATTCGGCCAATATAAAAATAATAAGCATTACTACAGAAATATAAGGTAATGATAATCGGATTGATTCACCGAATTTAGGTGTTAATAGTACCTGCTCTTGTTTTTCAGGCTCTTTCGTATGAAGAATACAGGCGATTGCTGCTAGCACTAAAACCACTTGATAGAACGGAGTAACTGTAAACATAGAATACGCTGGTGTGAAATATTTTATATAAGCATAAATAGCATCTGTAGTAGCATACAAAATTAAAGCACTACCAAGAAGTGCACCAACTTGTTTTGGTAATAAGGATAATGGTCTGAATAAAAGGTTGATTCCAATTAAAAGAAAGAGTAAATCAGCCATTGGATAGGTAAGTTGAACAAATATATCGATGTAGGATGTTGTAAAAACGTGAATGGTTTGCTCAATAAGTAAGTAGTAACTTAAAGTAAATTGGGCTGTAACGATAATACAAATATCACATATCATAAAAAGCTTTTCTAATAAGTCCCGGTTATAAATGATCTCGTATAGAAAGGCAAGTGCAAAGCTAATTAAAAAAAGTAGGTAAAAAAAGTCAGACG
Organism: Bacillus cereus group sp. N12; assembly: GCF_016483575.1. NCBI lineage: Bacteria > Bacillati > Bacillota > Bacilli > Caryophanales > Bacillaceae > Bacillus > Bacillus cereus group sp. N12. Next base: position 21,047 of record NZ_JAEHBO010000061.1, on the reverse strand, counting down.
GATCAACAAACGTATAGTAGTCCTTTAAAATTAAACGTTGATAGGAAACAACTATATCACCAATGAAATAAGAGAGAGCCCCAACAGATAATATGATCCAAAATAAACGGGATAGCCCTTGTTTCGTATTTGTAAAATAAAATATATAACTACAAGCGATAATATCAATTAATAAGGTACTCATTCCGATTAATATTTGAAAGGGAAATGAGTATTCATATAGAAAGAGCATGGCTACGTAATGAATTGCGATAGAAAACAATAAAACGCTTATAAGAATACTTACATGTGTATGTTTTTTCATTTATATCACCTACGGTATATACATATAAACTTCCTTTTTATTTTTTGCGATTGCCTAAAAAATATATATAAATTCTATACTTATTTTGCACAGGTATAGCGAGTTATAAAAATAGATTTTAATAATTCTTGTTTCTGTCCTCAACATATCGACATAGGAATTTGAAGTTTGCTATAATAAATAAAATAGTTTAATTATTTAGAAAAATTTAAAAATAATATTTGTCGCAACTGGGACATATTGTTTACTAAGTGAACTTGTTCTTAATTTAGGGGGGAGGGTTTCACAATGGCAAGTGTATATGAAAATAGTTATATGATCGTTTTGATTTTCTTGCTAGTAGGCATATTACTGCCGGTAGTGGCTCTTACATTAGGAAGGATGCTGCGCCCAAACAAACCAAGTGCAGCAAAAGCGACGACGTATGAGAGTGGAATTGAGCCTTTTCATGATGCAAATATTCGGTTTCATGCTCGTTACTATATTTTCGCTTTATTGTTTGTCATCTTTGATGTAGAAACTTTATTTCTATATCCATGGGCTGTTGCATATGACAAGCTAGGTTTATTTGCATTAATTGAAATGCTCATCTTTGTTGTAATGTTGCTAGTTGGATTAGCTTATGCTTGGAAAAAGAAGGTGTTACAATGGTTATAAATTTTGAGGCACTACATCCAAATGAGCGAGCGGAATTAGAGAGAAATATCTTTTTTTCTACATTGGAGCAGTTAAAAGGGTGGGCGAGGAGTAATTCTTTATGGCCGATGACATTCGGACTGGCATGCTGTGCGATTGAAATGATGGGAGTAGGTTCATCACATTACGATTTAGATCGATTTGGGTCATTTTTTCGGACTTCACCAAGGCAATCAGATGTCATGATTGTGTCGGGAACGGTAACGAAGAAGATGGCTCCTATTGTTAGGCGTTTATATGATCAAATGCCTGAACCGAAATGGGTTATTGCGATGGGATCTTGTGCGACTGCTGGTGGTCCGTATGTGAATTCGTACGCTGTTGTGAAAGGTGTAGATCAAATTGTACCAGTTGATGTGTATATTCCTGGATGCCCACCAAACCCTGCAGCTTTAATTTATGGAATTAATAAGTTGAAAGAGAAAATTCGTTACGAGGCAAAGACAGGGAAGCAGGTGACGAATAAATGAGTAATCCAAATAAAGATTTAGAGGATCTGAAAAGAGAAGCTGCTAGGCGCGCGAAAGAGGAAGCGAGAAAACGTCTTGTTGCGAAACATGATGCGGAAATAAGTAAGCTTGAGGGAGAAAATCAAGAAAAAGAGAAAGCGCTACCAAAAATTGATGGAATGACTGTAGAAGAAGTAAAACAACGTGCAGCAGCTGCTGCGAAAGCAAAAGCAGCGGCGCTAGCGAAGCAAAAAAGAGAAGGAACAGAAGAGGTAACGGAAGAAGAAAAGGCCAAAGCGAAGGCGAAGGCCGTGGCAGCTGCGAAAGCAAAAGTAGCTGCGCTCGCGAAGCAGAAAAGAGAAGGGACAGAAGAAGTAACGGAAGAAAAGGCCAAAGCGAAGGCGAAGGCAGCCGCAGCTGCGAAAGCAAAAGCGGCGGCGCTAGCGAAGCAAAAAAGAGAAGGAACAGAAGAGGTAACGGAAGAAGAAAAGGCTAAAGCGAAGGCGAAGGCCGTGGCAGCTGCGAAAGCAAAAGCAGCGGCGCTAGCGAAACAGAAAGCTTCGCAAGGTGATGGAAATTTGGGAGATGAAAAGGCGAAGTCAATTGCAGCAGCGAAGGCGAAAGCGGCTGCGGCGGCAAGGGCGAAGACGAAGGGTGCTGAAAGTGAAAAGGAAGATGTACCGAAGCAAGAAGAGTCGTCCGTTAATCAGCCGTATCTCAATCAGTATGTTGAGGTTATTAGGGGTAAATTAGGAGGTAGCACATTAGTAGATTCCTATATTAATAAACTTTCAAAAGATGTACCAACTCTTGTGGTGGATCCTTCAAAATATTATGAGGTGATGGAGTTACTACGATTCCATGAGGGACTTGCTTTTGATTATATGTCAGAGCTACATGCGACAGATTTTGTGACTCATATGGAAGTGTATGTTCATTTATTTTCATATGGAAAGAAACAGTCTGTAGCGGTGAAGGTAAAGCTGGATAGAGAAGTGCCGCAAGTTGAATCGGTAACAGCGCTGTGGAAAGGGGCTGACTGGCCGGAGCGAGAAGCGTATGATTTGCTCGGCATTGTATTTAAAGGGCATCCGAATTTAACGCGTATTTTAATGCCAGATGATTGGGTAGGATATCCGCTTAGAAAAGACTATGAACCGTATGATGTGGAGGTGTAGCTATGATCCGCACGGAAGAGATGCTTTTGAATGTAGGACCTCAGCATCCGAGTACACACGGTGTGTTCAGGCTCGTAATTAAGATTGACGGGGAAATTATTAAAGAAGCTACACCGGTTATTGGGTATTTGCATCGCGGGACTGAAAAGATCGCTGAGAGCTTACAGTATACACAAATTATCCCTTATACAGATCGAATGGACTATTTATCAGCAATGACGAATAATTACGTCATTTGCCATGCTGTAGAGACGATGATGGGACTTGAAATTCCGGAGCGTGCCGAATACTTGCGAGTACTTGCGATGGAGCTGGGAAGAATTGCGAGCCATCTCGTTTGGTGGGGTACAAATCTTCTTGATATAGGAGCGGTCAGCCCGTTTTTGTACGCGTTTCGTGAACGAGAGATGATTATAAATTTATTAAATGAATTATGCGGGGCACGGCTTACTTTTAACTATATGAGAGTTGGCGGTGTGAAGTGGGATGCGCCGGATGGTTGGATTGAAAAAGTGGAAGAGTTTGTTCCATACATGAGAGAGCAATTGGCAGGTTATCACGACCTTGTTAGTGGTAATGAGATTTTCTTGAATCGCGTGAAGGGCGTTGGCATATATAGCGCGGAAGAAGCAATTTCGTATTCTTTAAGCGGAGCGAATTTGCGGTGTACCGGAGTAAACTGGGATCTTCGCAAAGAAGAGCCGTATTCGATTTATGATCGTTTTAATTTTGATATTCCTGTTGGGAGCGTGGGAGATGCTTGGGATCGCTACGTTTGCCGAATGGAGGAAATTGAAGAGTCGTTAAAAATTGTAGAGCAAGCAGTCCAGCAGTTTCCAAAGGACGGAGCCGTACTGGCGAAAGTGCCGAAAATTATTAAGGCGCCTAAGGGGGAAGCGTTTGTCCGTATAGAATCACCACGCGGGGAGATTGGTTGCTATATCGCTAGTGACGGAAAGAAAGAGCCGTATCGTCTGAAATTCCGCAGACCTTCTTTTTATAACTTGCAAATTTTACCGAAGCTATTGAAGGGTGAAAACATCGCCAATTTAATTACGATTTTAGGTGGAGTCGATATTGTACTTGGGGAGGTCGATGGCTAATGATTGAGACGCTCTTACAATCACCTTCAAGCTGGACGAATTTCTTCATTTTTTTCGGATTAGCAGTGCTTCTACTATTTGCAGTCCTTGGCTTCGTTACATATGGTATTTTGGCAGAACGGAAAGTGATGGGATTTATGCAAGGGCGGATTGGACCAAACCAAGTTGGAGGGCGGTTCGGTTTACTGCAAACGGTAGCTGATGTTTTGAAACTATTATTGAAAGAAGATAGTATTCCGAAAGCTGCAGATAAACCGTTGTTCATATTAGCACCTGTCATTGCATTTGCGCCAGCATTTATGGTACTTGCGGTTATCCCGTTTACCGATAAATTTCAGTTCGCGGATATTGGTGTCGGATTGCTGTATTACATTGCTGTTTCTGGGATTACGACAATTGGTGTCGTAACTGGGGGATGGGCATCAAATAATAAATATTCCCTTTTAGGAGGGATGCGCGCGGCGGCGCAAATGATTTCTTATGAAATTCCGCTTGTAATGAGCGTAATTGGTATCGTTTTGCTAGCTGGTAGCTTGAATCTAAATGAAATTGTAGCGGCGCAGGAGAAAGTTTGGTACATTTTCGTACAGCCAATTGGATTCGTCGTTTTCTTAATCGCAGCAGTAGCAGAGTTAAATAGGATGCCGTTTGATTTACCAGAAGCGGAGTCAGAACTTGTTTCTGGATATCATACGGAATACTCAGGTTTTCGCTGGGCGTTTTTCATGCTTTCAGAGTATGTATATTTCTTCGGAATGGCCTCTTTAATTACAGTACTTTTTTTAGGCGGCTGGAATCCAGTCATGTTTCTTGGATTTATCCCAGGTGCCGTATGGTTTGCTTTGAAATTTAGCAGTGTAGTCTTTCTATTAATTTGGTTCCGCGTTACGTTCCCGCGTATAAGGGGTGACCAGTTAATGGAGTTTGGCTGGAAAGTATTATTACCAATCGCACTTGCAAATATTTTCTTAACGGCATTGATTAAGGAGCTATTCTTCTAATCTATGAAGGGGGTGCCAGTAAGAGATGAAAGGGTTATTTAAAGGTTTAAAATATACGCTGAGTAATTTGAGTAAGAAAAAGGTGACGTATGATTATCCAAATCAGCCGTTGCCGTTGCCAGATCGCTTTAGAGGGATTCAAAAATTTTATCCAGAGAAATGTATTGTTTGTAATCAGTGTTCTAACATTTGTCCGACAGATTGCATTCAATTGACGGGAAAGAAACATCCTGACCCTGCGAAAAAAGGGAAAATTATTGATACGTATGATATTAATTTTGAAATTTGTATACTTTGCGATTTATGTACAGAAGTTTGCCCGACAGAGGCAATTGTTATGACAAATAACTTTGAACTCGCAGCATATTCACGTGATGATTTATTTAAAAATTTGCAGTGGCTCGACGAAAACGATGAAAACGTCAGGAAGGAGAATAAAGCATGAATGGCGAGTTTGTAGCATTCTTTATACTATCCTTGTCTGCAATTATCGGTGGTGTTCTCATGTTGAACTTAACGAAAGTAATGCATATGATGCTAGCTCTCGTTCTGACATTTCTCAGCATTGCAGGTTTGTACTTTCTTTTATCGGCCGAGTTTATCGGAGTTGCACAAATTTTACTTTACTCTGGTGCAATCACAATTATTATGATTTTTGGCATTATGTTAACGAAACATAATGCAGAAAATGAATCACGTCTTACTCTTCGAAAATGGATTATCTTCTTTGCAGTTGTAGCATTTGGGGCAGTTATGTATTTCGCTGTTAATAGTATCGATTTTTCAAATGAAAGCACACAAGGAAGTTTACCTCTCCATGAAAAAAACACACTTCAAATCGGTACACTTCTCTATTCGAAATACATTATTCCATTTGAGTTAACCTCGGTTATTTTACTTGTAGCACTTGTTGGCGCGATTATACTTGCGAAGAAGGATGAGAAAGAGGAGGATTCCAATGAGTAGCGTTCCAGCTTCTGCGTATTTAACACTTGCGATTATTTTGTTTTGCATCGGTTTATTTGGAGCTTTAACGAAGCGAAACACAGTAATCGTATTAGTTTGTATCGAATTAATGCTAAATGCTGCTAATTTAAATTTAGTGGCGTTTAGTAAATTAGGTTTGTTCCCGAATTTAACAGGGCAAATCTTCTCGCTGTTTACGATGGCTGTAGCGGCAGCGGAGGCGGCGGTAGGACTCGCCATTTTAATTGCTTTGTATCGTAATCGCACGACAGTTCATGTAGATGAAATGGATACGCTTAAAGGATAGCATTGTGACCGAAAAGGGGGAAGGAAACAATGATCGATTATGCATGGCTCATACCGCTTTTCCCGCTTGTTTCGTTTTTTTTACTTATTATGTTCGGGAAGAAAATTAGAGAAGGAAGCAGCGTACTTAGTATTTTCTTCGTCTCTCTCTCCTTTATATTCGCGGTACTTGTATTATTAGAAAGATTTTCGAAGGTCACAGTGAAGCATAAATGGGTATGGCTTAGAACTGGAGATATTGATATATCATTTGGCTTTGAAGTGACTGCATTAGGGGCTTTAATGTTATTTATCGTTACACTTGTGAGCTTACTTGTACATGTGTATTCAAAAGGTTATATGAAAGGTGACGCAAGATTACCAACTTTTTATGCATATTTAGGACTCTTTACATTTGCGATGCTCGGGCTTGTTATATCGACGAATTTGTTACAGCTTTATATATTTTGGGAGTTAGTAGGCCTTGGTTCATTTTTACTCATCGGTTTTTATTTCTTTAAGGAAGAAGCGAAGGCTGCTGCGAAAAAGGCTTTTATTATGACTCGTATTGGGGATGTTGGTTTATTTATTGGGATGATTTTAATCTTTTGGCATGCAGGTAGTTTTGAGTATGACGTAATTTTTAGAGCGATTCATACAGGCGATCTGTCCCCGACTATGATAACGATAACGGCGATATTAATTTTTATCGGGGCGATGGGGAAATCAGGTCAATTTCCACTTCATACGTGGTTGCCTGATGCGATGGAGGGGCCAACGCCTGTTTCGGCACTTATTCATGCGGCAACGATGGTCGCAGCCGGTGTATATTTAGTAGCAACGATGTTCCCGCTATTTTCGGCAAGTGCGGTGGCAATGCAGACGGTGGCAATTGTTGGTGCTTTCACCGCAATATTTGCGGCCTCTATCGGTCTCGTACAGACGGATATAAAGAGGGTACTTGCTTATTCTACAGTTAGCCAGCTCGGGTATATGATGCTCGCCTTAGGTTCTGCTGGTTATGTAGCGGGTATATTCCATCTAACGACACATGCCTTTTTTAAAGCGTTACTATTCTTGGCAGCAGGAAGTGTAATTCATGCTGTGCATACGCAAAACATTAATAAAATGGGCGGTTTACAGAAGAAGATGAAAGTAACGGGTACGTTATTTTTAATAGGTACACTTGCAATTAGTGGAGTTCCGCTTCTTTCGGGTTTTTTTAGTAAAGATGAAATTTTGGCAGCAACTTGGATGAGTGGCAATTACTTTTTATTTGTTCTAGCAGTCTTTGCGGCATTCCTAACAGCATTCTACATGTTCCGCCTATACTTTCTTGTCTTTACTGGGGAAGCGAAGACGAAGGAAGACGTGCATGACTCACCGCGTATTATGACGTATCCGATGATTGTTCTCGGGGTTCTCGCGGTAGTAGCAGGATATATAAATACACCGTGGTTTGGAACGTTTCTCGGAGATTGGCTGACGAAGGATATACAATTTAAAGTGGAAGAAGCACATGGACCAATTTGGATTATGATTGTTGCGACGCTCGTTTCATTTGGGGGGATTGCCCTTGCGTATTTCATATATGGAAAGAAAACTATCTCAAAAAATTGGGCAGGAGGAGAAAGGTCATTTCTTCATAAGCTCTTGAAAGAAAAATATTATGTGGATGAACTATACAATATGACAGTGATTCCTATTACGAAGGGAATCGCTCATGTGCTTCGCTTATTTGAAGTATATGTTGTGGAAGGGATTGCTGTTTTAATCGCAAGTTTGGTTAAAGGGGTAAGTGGCACCTTGTCGAGGCTTCAAAACGGGAATGTACAAGTGTACGGCACTGTAACAGCAGTTTCGCTCGCGGTCCTCGTCATTATTTTGCTATATACGGGAGGGGATTTACGATGAATGATTTGTTGTTGACGTTCTTCATTTTCTCCCCACTTTTAGGGATTCTATTACTTGTATTAACACCGAAAAAAGAATCGCGTACAGTACAAGCGCTCGGTTTATTTGGGACGGCGCTTCCATTTGGGATCGCCACTGTCCTCGCTTGTACATATGCTTCTGGAAAGAGTCTATCGCTATTTGATGAAAAAGTGAAATGGATTAAATTTGGTGATTTTGCAGCGGTGGATAAAAGATGGTTTTCTATTTATTACGAGCTTGGAATTGATGGTTTGTCACTTGTAATGATGGTGCTGACAGCCCTTCTAGCGATGCTTGCAGCAATTGCAGCGTTTTCCATTAAAAGAAATTTAAAAGCATTTTATATGCTATTGCTCATGCTAGAAATAGGGATGCTCGGTGTCTTCGCTGCTAAAAATTTAATGTTGTTCTTTATTTTCTTTGAAATTACACTGCCACCAATGTTTTTATTAATTGGCAAGTGGGGGAAATTGTCGAGTGAAAAGGCTGCATATAGTTATTTAATATATAACGGCATTGGATCAGCTATTTTGCTCATCGTTTTCTCGATTTTGTTCGCGAAAACAGGTACGACAAATATTGCGGAATTGAAAGAGATATTAACAGGTGTAAGTGCTGGGGGAGGACAGATCGTCCCGAGTAGCTTACAGCTTGGTGTATTTATTGCTATAATGATTGCCTTTGCAATTAAACTACCTATTTTCCCGTTGCATCGCTGGATGGTCAATGTGCATATTGAAGCGCACCCTGCTGTAGTTATGCTTCATGCGGGCGTTTTGCTAAAGATTGGAGCGTACGGGATGATTCGCTTCGGGAAGGGGCTATTCCCAGAATACTTTCGCGAGTTTGCCACGCTAATTGCGATTTTAGGAGTAATCAACTTATTGTACGGCGCCTTTTTAGCACTCATCCAAACGGATTTTAGGAAGGTGCTTGCCTACTCTAGTATTTCGCATATGGGAATTGTTTTAATGGGGCTTGCGGCACTTAATGCGCCAGGTACACAAGGGGCGCTATTCCAAGTTGTTTCGCACGGTTTAATTGCAGCCTTGCTCTTCTTCTTGCTTGGTGTTATAGAACAGCGCTTTGGCACGTCGGATATTACAGCGCTTGGTGGACTCGCAAAAAGTGTCCCAATACTTAGCGGCTTCTTCCTAGCAGGAGGAATGGCATCGCTTGGACTGCCGGGGATGTCTGGATTTGTGAGTGAGTTTCTTGCCTTTCTCGGCTTATTCCAAGGAGAGCCAGTCATTGCTGCAGTCGGTGTACTTGGGATTATTTTAACCGCTGTGTACGTATTAAGAGCGACACTCCAAGTAACATTCGGTAAGAAAGAGTGGGAAGCGAAAACTGATATACACGGATGGGAGTACGTCCCGGTCCTATTGCTTATCTTCTGTATTATTGCCATTGGAGTAATGCCAGAAATACTAGGGGATCCGCTTCAAAATACATTGAAAACATTGGGGGTGAAGTAGGATGGATATGGATACGTTACTGAGCTTATCATGGCATCTCATGGTGCCAGAATTCATTATTCTCGGGTTTGCCATCCTTCTTTCCATATGTGATTTGTTTTTTAAGCTGAACCATAGGTATGTAGCGCTTAGTGCAATCGCCGCTGTCGTATTAGCAATTGTGGCATTAATTACGCTATACGGCGAACCAGCAGGAGATATTTTAAATGGATCGTTTGTGTTAGATGGATTTTCAAAAGGGTTTAAAACGTTGTTATTAGGCGGAGCGGCCCTCATCTTATGCACCGCAATGAGCGATGACAAGAAGAATCCAATTGAAGATAAGGGAGAATATTATTACTTATTTTTAATGGCCCTTCTTGGGGCGATGTTCATGGCTTCTAGTGTTGATTTTATTACACTTTTCGTCGGTTTAGAGCTACTATCACTTTCTTCCTATGTTTTAGTAGGCATACGAAAAAGGAACCGTGCATCAAATGAAGCGGCAATGAAATATGTCATTAATGGAGGAATTGGAACGGCGATTACACTCTTTGGAATGAGTTATTTATACGGTATTACAGGTTCAACCAATATTGTGGATATGCAAAAAGTATTCACCGGGGAGCTAACTAGTGGTATTCAGTTATTGTTAGCTCTCGCATTTCTACTATTGCTCGTTGGGCTCTCGTTTAAAATTGCAACAGTACCGTTTCATATGTGGGCACCCGATGTGTATGAAGGGGCGGCTACACCTGTTACTGCTTTCCTTGGAACGATTTCTAAAATTGCTGGGTTCCTACTCATTATTCGTCTGTTCCTTATGATTTTTGCAAGTGTATCGGTGCAAGGAGACATGGAATCTTTATACGGGCGTATGAGTATATATATTGCGGTTCTAGCAAGTATTACGATGATTATCGGAAATGTAGTCGCACTAAAGCAATATAACGTAAAACGCCTATTTGCTTATTCAGGAATCGCGCATGCGGGGTATTTACTCGTTCCACTTGTGGCATTATCACCATTTACGATGGATAGCATGTGGTTTTACATGCTTGCCTATATGCTTATGAATATAGGCGCATTTGCAATTATCCACGGCTTAATCTTACAAAGCGACAAAGAAAATATCACTATTTTCACTGGATTATATAAAAGGTCGCCATTTACAGCGATAGTAATGACGATTTTTATTTTATCGTTGGCCGGGATACCAGGAACAGCTGGTTTCATCGGGAAGATTAACATCTTTTTAGGTGCACTTCATGTAGAGTCAGCTCATTACGTACTAGCTTCTATTATGATGGGTACGACAGTCATTTCATTCGTATATTATTTCCGTATTTTACAGCAAATGTTTTTCCGGACGGGAGAAGTAGAAGAGAAAATTCGGTTGCCATTAAATATAAAGGTTGTTATGAGTCTTTGTGCAATTTCGATTGTAATACTAGGGATTATGCCGATGATTGGATACAATTTCTTTTATGAATATTTTCCATTAATGAAAGATTTCTTCTTCTTGGGGAACGTGGTACAATAGTGAAAATAAAAGGTGTGGAGTCGGTACTCTACGCTTTTTATTTTGTGTTAGCCGCAAATGAAAATGCATATAGGTATACGTTTTTTTGAGAGAAGTTTACGATGTAAAATGTAAGATGCTTATTTGCATTTGAAAAAGTGTGGCTCCTACTTATTATGGTATCGTTTTTATATTCTTTCGTAAGTAGTAGCCGAGTAAAAAGGGGTCGATTTTTTGGCACAACTTTTAGGGCAACAAGCACTGATTGCTATCGTTTCGCATTTATTGTTTATTACCATTACGTGGTGGGCCTTACAAGGTATTCACATCGAGCGTTTAATGAAAGCTGGAAAAGTGTTGCAGACGAGGGTATTACTCATCCTAATTACAATTGCAATTGGGACATCTGTAAGTAACTTTTTCCTTGATTATTTAGGCTATTCGAAGAGTTTAACGTATTTAGTAAAGTAAGTGTATAGAACCTCATATCTCCGTTAACAATGGGGATAGGAGGGGATGAAATTGAAGCTTAAAGCCATTCTTATTGTTGCGTTGAGTGTTGTTTTCTTTTTGGTTGGATATAGAGAGATGAAACCGATAAGCGATGAACAGAAAATGGAGAACATGATTAAGGCTTTAGAGAAAAATGACGCTAAAGTGGAGAAATGGTCATGGTTAGCGCGAGAAACAAAAACAATTTCTAACATACATACGTTTCAAAAATTGTTAAACGATGTGAAGGGGAAGGCAAATATTCAAAAATGGGACTTAGAGCAATCTCCAGATGGATATAAAGCTACATCCTATAAAAAGTTTGCTTCATATGAAGAACGAGTAGTAGTAACTTGGAGTAAGGAAAATACTAAAGAAAACACTTTCATTATTTTTGAAGTGAGTGGGGCGAAATGGGACCCGAAGCATGTTCAGAAAATGAATAAAATTTTTAATGAAAAACCTATAATTTACACTTGTGTTCAAGGTGTACTGAATGATAAGATTGAAGGTGTTTTGCAAAATAAAACCAATCAGGTTTTGAAAGATCTTTCAGCAAGAGCGATCGAACAAGTAGAAGAAAGAGCATTTGTGTCAGTCTCCGCATACAATAAAAAGTGGGATGACGCTCTTTCAACAAATAGAGAGAAAATAAATGTGCAAATAGCAATACGTTCTACAAACAACAAAGATACAATTGTGGTTGGCACACCGATCATAACTTCTGAGTATTGAGTGAATAGATACTGAAAAAAGGACACGGAGGGGAATAATTTGGAAAAGATCATCGTCCGTGGCGGAAAGCGGTTAAACGGCACAGTGCGTGTTGAGGGCGCAAAAAATGCTGTATTACCTATAATCGCTGCAGCCCTATTAGCGAGTGATGGAAAGAATGTACTATCTGAAGTACCAGTTTTGTCTGATGTATACACAATTAATGAGGTATTACGTCATTTAAATGCTGAAGTCGTATTTGAAAATAACCAAGTAACAATCGATGCTTCTAAAGAACTAAACATTGAAGCACCATTTGAATATGTACGTAAAATGCGTGCATCTGTTCAAGTAATGGGACCATTATTAGCACGTAACGGTCGTGCTCGTATTGCACTTCCAGGTGGATGTGCAATTGGTTCACGTCCAATTGACCAACATTTAAAAGGCTTCGAAGCAATGGGAGCAAAAGTACAGGTTGGTAACGGTTTTGTTGAGGCATACGTTGAGGGAGAACTAAAAGGAGCTAAAATTTATTTAGACTTCCCAAGCGTGGGCGCGACAGAAAACATTATGTCTGCAGCTACATTAGCAAAAGGGACAACAATCCTTGAAAACGCAGCGAAAGAACCAGAAATCGTTGACTTAGCTAACTTCTTAAATGCGATGGGAGCGAAAGTACGCGGAGCTGGAACTGGAACGATTCGTATCGAAGGCGTTGATAAATTATATGGTGGAAACCATTCTATTATTCCTGACCGTATTGAAGCGGGAACATTCATGGTTGCAGCAGCAATTACTGGTGGAGACATCTTAATTGAAAATGCTGTTCCTGAACATTTACGCTCAATTACAGCGAAGATGGAAGAAATGGGTGTTAAAATTATTGAGGAAAATGAAGGTGTACGTGTTATCGGCCCAGATAAGTTAAAAGCGGTTGATATTAAAACTATGCCTCACCCAGGTTTCCCAACAGACATGCAATCACAAATGATGGCATTATTACTACAAGCTGATGGAACAAGTATGATTACAGAAACGGTATTCGAAAACCGCTTTATGCACGTTGAAGAATTCCGTCGTATGAATGCTGATATTAAAATCGAAGGTCGTTCTGTTATTATGAACGGTCCAAACAGCTTACAAGGTGCTGAAGTAGGTGCAACTGATTTACGTGCAGCTGCAGCATTAATCTTAGCTGGTTTAGTATCAGAAGGTTACACTCGTGTAACTGAATTAAAGCATCTTGACCGTGGTTATGTAGACTTCCATAAGAAATTAGCTGCATTAGGTGCAACTATTGAACGTGTAAACGAAAAAGTAGAAGAAGTGAAAGAACAAGAAGTTTCTGATCTTCACGCTTAATTGAAGTAGTCTCTATGTCTTTTGATATAGAGGCTATTTTTTTTGGGTTATTACTGTTATAGTCAATAAACTCTATACTTATGCACGTACCAGTAAAAATATTTAGAAAATTTTCGTTTTATCTCGCATTAACGGGCAGTAAGACTCCAACGCATTAAAACTTCAGTCTATACCGATACCCCCAAGTATGTTCTAAAAAATTCCGTAGTTCCATAAGAATGAAAGGAAGCCAACTTTATATTGGGGGAATAGGATGAAATTTTCAAAGCCATTTTTCATTATAGTAGTGCTTTTAATAGCGCTCGTTATCATTGTACCCGCTGCTCTTGTAATTCCGTTTGCGAAAGCAAAAATAGGAGAAGAAGCAGCTTCTAAAACTCCTCCAGCGATAGAAAGTATACCAGCTCCAGGGAAAGTGGATACAGCAGTTCAAGTTGCTGTATATCGCGACCAACAGAAGAAGGTAGAAACATTACCTGTGGAGGAATATGTGACCGGTGTCGTAGCTTCTGAGATGAATGCCAGTTTTGAAATAGAGGCGCTAAAGGCACAGGCATTAGCAGCAAGAACATTCGTGGTGCAGCGTATGCTAAGTGGAGAAAAGAAAAACAATGCAGATGTGGTAGATACGGTGAAAGATCAAGTGTACAAAAGCAAAGAGGAATTGAAAAAACAATGGGGCAATAACTACGAAAACAATTTAAAGAAAATCGAGGAAGCCGTTTCTAAAACCGCAGGACAAGTTTTAACGTATGAGGGAAAACCGATTTCAGCGTCTTTCTTCTCAACGAGTAACGGCCGAACAGAGAATGCAGCTGATTATTGGGGAAATGATTATCCGTATTTGAAAAGTGTAGATAGCCCGTGGGATCAAGCCTCTCCAAAGTTTACAAGCGAGCAAACGTTCACAGTAGCTGATTTTCAAAAACGTCTCGGTGTGAAAGTGCTGGCGGATGGAAAGGTTGGAAATATTAAAGATCTTACGGAGGGTAAAAGAGTAAAGGATGTAGCGTTCCAAGAGAAAACATTAACAGGAAAACAAGTTCGTGAAAAGTTAGATTTGCGCTCTTCTGATTTTACATGGAAACAAGAGGGCAATAAAATCATTGTCACGACGAAAGGCTTCGGTCATGGTGTTGGCATGAGTCAATACGGTGCGAATGGTATGGCAGCGGAAGGTAAGAAATATACAGATATCGTCGCTCATTATTATAAAGGCGTTGAAATAAAAACGATGAATGATTATGAGGGAAAACTGATGGTGAAGAAGTAGAACGTGAAAGGAGCTAATTAAGATTAGCTCCTTTTTTCATTATTTGTAGGTAAGTTTTTAAAAAGAGCACTTCCTGATTTACTCAAAACTTATATGGTAGAACAAAAATAGAGAATAAGGCTATCTGTTCATTTGGATAGCCTTATTTTTATGTGTTTCATAAAAATATCAAAATTTTCCATTAATTGTTTGGTATAATAGGATAAAAAGCATTTGGGGGAGACGAAATGGCGCTACTGGAGTTGAAACAATTAGGGAAGACGAACCAGTTACCAGTAATTGAGCTAGAGGTTGAGAAAGGACAATGTGTTGTTTTGCAATGTAATAACCATACAGCTAAAGTGTTGCATCGTATCATTATTGGTGAGGAAGAAGCTTCAACTGGCAATGTGCTATTTGGAGGCGAAGCGATTGGAAAGAAAAATTATTCCAGCATCGGTTTTTGTTTTTTGAAAGATGAAGCATATGATCGTTTGAAGGTGAAGGAATATTTTAAATTTTTGTTAGGGCTTTATAAATCAAAGATAAGTATAGAAGAAGTTGTACAATGTGTTGGTCTCCTAGATAAGTTAAACGTGAAAGTAGAAAAATTGTCATTTTCAGAGAAACGCCGACTTCATATTGGACGAGTTATGATTCATAATCCGGATTTAGTTATTTTGGAAGAACCGGAGCAAAATGTAGATACAGAAAGTACAATTATCATTCGAAAAGCAATTATGAAAATGAAAGAGAAAGGAAAGGCGATCTTTATTACGTCCTCTTTCCTATCAGACGCTCTTTCGTTAACAGAAGATGTATACATATTAAACAACGATGGTGTGAAAAAGGTCGAAATCGAGCAAGAAGAAGTGGAAGAAGTCGATGAAGAAAAAGTCGTTCAAATGATTCCGCAGATGAAATTAGAAAGAATACCGGCGAAGGTGAACGATAAAATCATTTTACTTGATCCGATGGAAATTCATTTCATTGAAACGCAAAACGGAGTGACACATATTCATGTACGTGAAGGTAATTTCGTATGTGCATTAACATTAAGTGAATTAGAAACGAGATTAACAGGATTCGGTTTCTTTAGATGTCATCGTTCGTACCTCGTTAATCTACAACGAGTACGAGAAGTTATTACGTGGACACGGAATAGTTTTAGTTTAATTTTGGATGATGAAAGAAAAAGTTCAATTCCGCTTTCAAAAGGACGAATGGATGAATTAAAAGGTGTAATTGGGCTATAAAAAGTGCTCCAATAGGATTGAAATATGATTCATTCACCGGTAAAAATACTCCTTTTACCGGTATTTTACTGCGCCTACCCATTGTTTTTCATATGATTGAGTCAAGAAAAGCGAAACATACAAACGAAAAGCGCTAAAGCGACTTTCATCTATAAAAGAAAAACAAAGGGGATGACGAAATGACATTGGCAATTGAAATGAAAGATGTAATGAAAAGTTTCAATGAAAAAACGGCACTTCGAAATGTAAATATTGAGGTGAAACAAGGAGAAATTTTTGGATTCCTCGGACCGAGTGGATCTGGTAAAACAACAACAGTAAAAATATTAACTTCTCAATTACTTCATAGTGTTGGAACAGTAAGAGTATTAGGGAAAGACATTACAGGACCAAGTAGCATCGATTATAAACGAATTGGTATTTTAACAGACAACAGCGGTTTATATGAAAGACTTAGCATTTATGATAACTTACTATTATTTTGCGACTTATACGATTGCAAAAAAGAACGAATCGATGAAGTGCTAGCACAAGTGAATCTATTAGATGATAAAAAAACATTAGTAAAGAAACTGTCAAAGGGAATGAAGCAGCGCGTCACACTAGCAAGAGCAATCCTTCATAAACCAGATATCCTCTTCTTAGACGAACCAACATCCGCACTCGATCCAGTTAACGTACAAAACATCCATAAAATCTTAAAAGACTTAAACAAAGAAGGAACGACGATTTTCTTAACGACGCACAATATGGAAGAGGCAGAGACGCTTTGTAACCGTATCGCCTTTCTATGCGGCGGAGAAATTGTAGCGCTTGATACACCAGAAAACCTTCGCTTACAATACGCGAAAGATCAAATACAAGTCGTATTAAAAGATAAGCAAAAAGAAGTCGTGCAAAAAGATGAATTAGGTGCAAAACGTATTTCAGAATGGATGAAAAAAGGCGAATTACTATCTATTCATTCACACGAGCCAACATTAGGCGATATCTTTATTGAAGTTACTGGGAGGGGATTATAATGACATTTTCAATGAGACGATTTTCTGCTATTTTTCGGAAAGAGGTACAGGATATTAAAGCAAATGCATCTGTACTCGTAATGGCGGCAATGCCAATTATATTTTCTTTTGTTTATCAACAGATGGATGGGCCGAAAGAGCAAATCGCTAATATGGTAACTTTAATGGCCTTAACGATGGTAGGAAGCTTTGTTCAAGCGGCTTTAATTGCGGAAGAAAAAGAAAAGCACACGCTACGTGTGATGATGTTATCGCCAGCATCATCGTTAGAAGTATTATTAGGAAAAAGCGCATTAACAGCTCTTATTACATTTGTAATTTGTATTAGTAACTTTGCTATTTTAGGTGTGATAAAGGGGAATATGGTTTTAATAGTTCTATTTTTACTTGCTAGCATATTTTTCTTCCTTATGTTAGGTACGGCGATTGGATTAATAGCTAAAACAACGGCATCAACATCAGTAGTAGGTATGCCGATTCTATTTATTTTTCTTTTAGCTCCAATGTTAGGAGGATTTATTAAAAGTGAGTTTGTAAAAAAAGCAATCGATTTTCTTCCAACGAAACATCTTGCGGATGCAATGCCAAAGCTACTAGCTGGAAAAGGGTTTTCAACTGTTAGTGGTGATTTAATAAATATTATAATTTGGTGTGTACTTTCAATTATTCTTTGTATTGTAGTTTACAAAAAGAAACAAATGGACTAAAAACTGAGCTGAAAATGCTCAGTTTTTTCTTTTTTCATCATTTCCTCGGAAATTTTACAATTTCTATACATATTTTTACATAATTTGTCGAAAAGTAATTAGTTATACGTTGTATAGGATACATGAATATTGTTCAAAATGATTGCTGAGGTGATGATGGAATGCGAGGAAGAAATAATAAAAAGTCGCAAAAGGTAGTACATTTATTTCAAAAAAGATGGGTGTTTCCGGCACTGTACATTGCTTGTGCAGCGGTAATCCTAGTGGTTGCGCTATGGTTCCAAGGAGCTAATCCAAAGAAGACTCCGAACCACGATCAAGCAACACCGTATACACAATCGGAAGATCCAGCAGTACCAGTAACGAAATCTTCAGAAGTAGTGAAAATGCCAGCAGCCGCTAATGCGGAAGTAGTCGTGCAGAAGAAATTCTATGAAGATGCAGCAACTGAGGCGGAACAAGAAAAAGCACTTGTCTTTTATAACAACACATATTCCCCGAATAAAGGAATTGACATTGCTGCGAAAAATGGAAAAGAGTTCAATGTTGCTGCTGCTTTAAGTGGCACAGTAACAAAAGCTGAAAAAGATTCACTTCTTGGTTATGTTGTAACAGTTGATAGTGGAAATGGTGTAGCAGTTTCTTATCAAAGCTTAGGCAGTGTGAAAGTAGAAAAAGGTGCAAGAGTTGCACAAGGTGAAGTATTAGGAAAATCCGGTCTAAGTGCAATGAATAAAGAAGCAGGTTCTCACGTTCACTTTGAAGTACGTAAAGACAATGTGGCTGTGAACCCTGAGCGCTACTTAAATAAATCAGTAGCAGAAATTAAAGCTGATGCAGGTGCTACAAAGGCAACGAATGCTTCTGGTAAAAAGGCTGATGACAAATCTCAAAAAGAAGAGAAGTCAACGAGCACGAAACCAGAAAGTAAAACAGAAGATAAGTCTCAAAAAGAAGAGAAATCAACAAGCGGTTCGACTAGTGACAAAAAAGAAGAACCGAAGAAAGAAGAAAAATCAACAAATGGTTCTACAGAATCATCTAACGGTTCTTCTTCGCAAGAATAAGAAAGTGAAAAAATCAGTTCTCATTAGGAGAACTGATTTTTTTTATTTTTATCCTGCTATTTGCGGGCGGTAAGACCCCGATCTCAAAATTCAGCGAAAGCAAAGAAGTTAGGGAGGATTAACTGCCCGTAAAAGCCCGATTATTAGTTGAACTTTATATAAAAATAATCAATTTCGAGAAAAAAGTTGCAATAACAAGGAAAAATGACGAGATTCTCGAATATATATTACAAAAGGGAGGGGATACTGTGTCGTTTTTGTTTGTTCTGTCGATTGCTATTATATTATTGTTTGTTTTATTTACTTTGTATTATTATATTGCCGGTAAGAAGGAAGTTCCCCACCATCAATTGTTAGAAGAAGAATATGATCGAGAAGAATGACACCTCTTAAACAAGGTGTCATTTTTTTGCCAAAATAGTCATTGTTAACGTATTTCTCACAAAAAAACGTAATTTTTCTTAACTTAGTCCGCAAAAATAGTGAACATGTAGCATATATCAGTAGTGCGGGCAATACAATGGTATAAACCAAAGCAAAGAGAGTGTTTGAGGTGAGAAATCGTGAATCATTTCATTATAAATCCAAGAATGTTTAACGCTTACAAACAGCACTCACACTTACTTCTTAGTCGTATGCAGCGAAGCTCATTTCACACTTCTCACATCCAATTTAGGGAGGCGAGTGGTGTGCACGATTACATCAAAGAGAGAACTATCAAGATTGGTAAGTATATCGTGGAGACAAGAAAGACAGTGCGTGTAATTGCAAAGGAATTTGGGGTATCAAAGAGTACAGTCCATAAAGATTTAACAGAACGTCTACCAGAAATTAACCCAGAGCTCGCAAATGAAGTGAAAGAAATTCTTGATTATCATAAGTCTATTCGTCATTTAAGAGGCGGAGAAGCAACAAAGCAAAAATATAGAAAAGAAGATGTAGAAAAGCCTGTACGTCAATAAAGTGAAACTTTAATCAGTGGGGCATGCCTCACTGATTATTAGTCTTCAGCAATCGGGCGTTTGCAGGCTTTTTGTCTTTCGCTCAACTCTTCTAAACTCGTCGGATTGATTTTGAGATGAGAGTCTTACCTTCCGTTAATATAAGATAAATATACGTTAGCAAACATTCCGCGTGCATTCGGTAATATTTTTCAGAAGAATTCTTTTTGCGAATATTACGTTTCTGTTAAATTTATGATAAAATCAGAAATTAGGTGTAAAAGAATTCGGGTGTAACCTGATTTTGAATATCGAGGAGGAAAAGACGGGAATGTTTGCGCGAGATATCGGAATTGACCTAGGTACGGCTAATGTATTAATTCATGTTAAAGGTAAGGGTATTGTATTAAATGAGCCATCTGTTGTGGCAATTGATCGTAATACAGGTAAAGTATTAGCAGTAGGTGAAGAAGCAAGAAGTATGGTGGGACGTACGCCTGGTAATATTGTAGCGATTCGTCCACTTAAAGATGGTGTAATCGCAGATTTCGAAATTACAGAAGCGATGTTAAAGTATTTCATTAACAAGTTGGACGTAAAGAGCTTCTTTTCAAAACCCCGCATTTTAATTTGTTGTCCAACAAATATCACATCAGTAGAACAAAAAGCAATTCGTGAAGCTGCTGAACGTTCAGGTGGTAAAACAGTATTTTTAGAAGAAGAACCAAAAGTAGCCGCAGTTGGTGCGGGTATGGAAATCTTCCAACCAAGCGGTAACATGGTTGTTGATATTGGTGGAGGTACAACAGATATCGCTGTACTATCTATGGGTGATATTGTTACCTCTTCTTCTATCAAAATGGCTGGCGATAAGTTTGATATGGAGATCTTAAACTACGTTAAACGTAAGTATAAGCTATTAATTGGAGAACGTACTTCAGAAAATATTAAAATTAAAGTCGGTACAGTATTCCCAGGTGCACGTAGTGAAGAGCTTGAAATTCGTGGACGTGACATGGTAACAGGTTTACCACGTACAATTACAGTATGCTCTGAAGAAATTACAGAAGCACTAAAAGAAGACGCGGCTATTATTGTACAAGCTGCAAAAGGCGTACTAGAGCGCACACCACCAGAACTATCTGCGGACATTATCGACCGTGGTGTTATTTTAACAGGCGGTGGAGCTTTACTACACGGTATCGACATGCTTCTAGCAGAAGAATTAAAGGTACCAGTATTAATTGCTGAAAACCCAATGCAATGTGTTGCGGTTGGTACAGGTATTATGTTAGAGAATATCGACAAATTACCACGTCGTGCTTTGAAATAAAG
>NZ_JAEHBO010000060.1:0-33495 GCF_016483575.1 Bacillus cereus group sp. N12 | reverse complement strand
TATATTGGACAATGTGTAGGTTGTTCAGATTGTCCGGATCTAGGGACATGTAAAAATATGCTGCAAGGATATGAACCGAAGCTCGTTATCCAAGGTAAGATGATTGATATTCAATACGATCGTTGCATTAGAAAAGTAGCATATGATGAGAGAAAAAAATATGAAAAACTCGTTCAAAGTGTATATATGCCAACGGATATTTTACAGGCGACTATGGAAAATTTAGACCCTTCAGAGTTAAATGCACGTATTGATGCAATTGGTGCAGCGAATGAATTTTTAAGCACATATGAACCGGGTAAAAAAGTACAGGGGCTATATCTTTACGGTAAATTTGGTGTAGGGAAAACATATCTTTTAGGGGCGATTGCGAATGAGCTTGCTCGAAAGAAAATAAGTTCCATGCTCGTATACTTCCCAGAATTTTTACGTGAAATTAAAAGTTCGATTCAAGATAATTCAATTGGAGAAAAGATTGATGCGGTTAAACGGGTACAAGTTTTAATGTTAGATGATATCGGAGCGGAAGCGATGTCTAGTTTCGTACGTGACGATGTACTCGGTGCAATCTTACAATTCCGTATGCTAGAAAACTTACCAACGTTCTTTACGTCTAATTTTGATTTCAAACAGTTGGAACATCACTTAACGTATACACAGCGCGGTGAAGCAGAAGAAATGAAAGCGGCCCGTATTATGGAACGAATTAAATATTTAGCGAAACCAATTACAATCGGTGGGAAAAACCGCCGTCATAAGTAAAGAGCAAGCTGAGAAGCTTGTTCTTTTTTTGTTTTGAATGCTTTTCAGCGTAGTCGAATTGTAAAACGAACAGTTCTTATTGAAAATTCATAGTAGCTTGTATCATTTTTTTCTCCCTCCCTTAATATATATAAAATTAGCAAGCCATATCGAGTGGATTTTCTAACGAAAGGAAATGCAATTCTACTAAGAGTGAACTTCCACGGGCCAAACTCTTATAGGATTTGTAAAGTATAGATACAATCCTTTAGAGCGGGGATAAAAGGGGGGACAAAAGTGATTGAAATTTGCTTCGAAGAAAAAAATGATGCTATGTACGTATATAAACAACTACTGAAAAGGGCGGAAGTGTTATATAAAGAAACGAGTGTGTATTTACAGGAACAAAAAGTTGTAATTCACATACCAGTATGTGAATCACACTATATTGAAAAGATTTTATTGCCAGTCATGGTATATTTCATTGTGAATGTGAAACAAAATGAGTGGATTTATACAATTTTAAAAGAAAAGTTTTTTTATGAAGAACAAGAAGAGTGTCATCAAATATTGCATATAGCACAAGAAGTTTTAAAGGGAAGAAGAAAAGGGGTTGCTCGTGAGTTAACACGTTACACATTTGAATCGTATATTAAGTCTTCTTTAAATAATTGGCTTTGTGATCCGCTCTCATTCTCGTTTTCATCATATGTTCGTTTTCGTCTTCGTACATATAGGGAAATGGTAGCTAAGCTTACTGAAGTGGCAATTGATGAGTATAAGATGGAACAAGAATATCAAATGTTCATTGAGACGCTCCGGCAACAAGTTAGTAATCGAAAGTCACGTTTGTCCTGTATGCATCTTATTTTTGATGAAAGTTTTATTTTCTATGATGATAAAGGTAGACGTTTAAAACAGGAGAAATTGGTCCAATATATAGATGAAGATTTGCTAAAGCAAAAAGATGTATATATTGATACAAAAGTAATTGCACCACTTCTTTCTATTTCACCGAAAAAAATCTATTTGTATACGAAAGAACAAGACCATAATATGATTATTACTTTGCGAAACGTATTTCAAGAACGGATACAAATACACGGATTACATGAGTTTGAACGCAATGTGAAAAATTTAAAAAATAAAGGTAACGCCCTTGATTTTCTAAGTTTTTGAGCATATAATTACCTACATAAATGAAATATATTGAAATGTCATGATGAGGACATGAGTAGTTTTCTACGATTTTCAGAGAGGGAAGCCTTAGGGTGTGAGCTTCCTAGTACGGGATTATTACTTACCACCTCTAAACTTTAGCAGTGAACGATTTTTTTAGTAATTGCTAACGGACAACACCGTTATGTTGAACTTGAGCAATTAACAATCATGTTAATTGGAACAAGGGTGGAACCACGAATTCAACACTCGTCCCTTTTTACGGGATGAGTGTTTTTTATTTTGAGAAAAAGAGGAGTGACCAGTGATGGCAGATGTAGTTAAAATTACTTTCCCTGATGGAGCTGTGAAGGAGTTTCCAAAAGGCGTAACAACTGAAGAAATCGCAGCTTCTATTAGCCCAGGCTTAAAGAAAAAAGCTGTAGCTGGAAAATTAAACGATGAGATGATCGATCTTGTTACACCAATCGAAGAAGATGGTGCAGTTTCTATTATTACATTAGATTCAGAAGATGGCTTATACATTTTACGCCATTCAACAGCCCACCTTTTAGCACAAGCGTTAAAACGTTTATATAAAGATGCTAAGCTTGAGCTTGGCATTGGTCCAGTAATTGAAAATGGCTTCTACTACGATATTGATATGGAAGAAGCAATTACAGTTGAAGACTTCAAGAAAATCGAAAAAGAAATGCAAAAAATCGTGAACGAGAACTTAGAAATCGTTCGTCATGAAGTACCACGTGCAGAAGCACTTCGTCGCTTTGAAGAAATCGGCGATGAGTTAAAATTAGATTTAATTAACGATCTTCCAGAAGATGCAGTTATTTCAATCTATGAGCAAGGCGAATTCTTCGACCTTTGCCGCGGTGTTCACCTTCCATCTACAGGAAAAATTAAAGTGTTTAAATTATTAAGCGTTGCAGGTGCTTACTGGCGCGGCGATAGCAATAATAAAATGCTACAACGTATTTACGGTACTGCATTTGTTAAGAAAGCAGAATTAGATGAGCATTTACGTATGCTTGAAGAAGCGAAAGAGCGCGATCACCGTAAATTAGGTAAAGAATTAAAATTATTTACTAATAGCCAAAAAGTAGGACAAGGTTTACCACTTTGGTTACCAAAAGGTGCAACGATCCGTCGTATTATCGAGCGTTACATCGTTGATAAAGAAGCAAGCTTAGGCTATGATCACGTATACACTCCAGTACTAGGAAGCAGAGAGCTATATGAAACTTCTGGTCACTGGAATCACTACCGTGATGGTATGTTCCCATCAATGGAAATGGATAATGAAGAGTTAGTTCTTCGTCCAATGAACTGCCCTCACCACATGATGGTTTATAAAAACGATATTCACAGCTACCGTGAATTACCAATCCGTATTGCGGAACTTGGAACAATGCACCGCTATGAAATGTCAGGTGCGTTATCTGGATTACAACGTGTACGCGGAATGACTTTAAACGATGCGCACATTTTCGTACGCCCAGATCAAATTAAAGAAGAGTTAAAACGTGTTGTAAACTTAACTCTAGAAGTGTACAAAGATTTCGGTTTAGAGAACTATTCATTCCGTCTATCTTATCGTGACCCAGCAGATACTAAAAAGTACTATGCTGATGATGAGATGTGGGAAAAAGCACAAGGTATGTTAAAAGAAGCTATGGATGAAATGGGTCTTGATTACTACGAAGCTGAAGGTGAAGCGGCGTTCTACGGTCCAAAACTTGACGTTCAAGTTCGTACTGCTCTTGGAAAAGACGAAACACTTTCAACTGTACAATTAGACTTCTTACTTCCAGAACGCTTTGAATTAGCTTACGTTGGTGAAGATGGAAAACAACATCGTCCAGTTGTAATTCACCGTGGTGTTGTATCAACTATGGAACGTTTCGTAGCATTCTTAATTGAAGAATACAAAGGTGCATTCCCAACTTGGTTAGCTCCAGTTCAAGCACAAGTAATTCCAGTTTCTCCGCAAGTGCATTTAGACTATGCGAAGAAAGTACAAGATGAATTGCGCCGTGCTGGTATTCGTGTTGAATTAGATACTCGCGAAGAGAAAATTGGTTACAAAATCCGTGAAGCACAAATGCAAAAAATTCCGTACATGCTTGTAGTAGGTGACAATGAAGTAACTGAAAATGGCGTAAACGTACGTAAATATGGTGAACAAAAATCAGAAACAATCGCATTAGATGCTTTTGTTGACATGATTAAAGTAGAAGGAAAAAGATAAGAAAGAGCCGCGGTATACCGCGGCTTTTCTTTTTAATATAAAAGAGAAAAACTAGAAAAAATAACCATGTAACTCTTATCATAAAAAAGTATTGCATGTATGCTAGTTGTTTGTTACAATATTTCTTGTTGTTAGTAAAACACATCGCGTCTTCTTGACAGACGTCATGTCCTATGATAAACTCATCAAGGATAATAGAATATTGTTTTGTGGAACAAGTAGAAGCACCCGCTTCTCACCTGATGGACGCATTCGCAGTTAGCAGGTAAATGTATTTCTTACTTAAGATTTTACAAGTGTGGGTGTCGTATGCCCGCACTTTTTTTGTCGGGTTCTATGACTACAAAATATGTTCTGAGAAAACCTTGGAGGTGGCTTACTATTAGCAAGGATATGATGATTAACGAGCAAATTCGTGCACGTGAAGTACGTTTAGTTGGCGCAAATGGCGATCAACTTGGAATCAAGTCTCGTAATGACGCTTTAGACTTAGCTGCAAATCTTAATCTTGATTTAGTATTAGTTGCTCCAAATGCGAAACCGCCAGTATGCCGCATTATGGACTACGGTAAATTCCGCTTTGAGCAACAGAAGAAAGAAAAAGAACAGCGCAAAAATCAAAAAGTAATTAGCATGAAAGAAGTTCGTTTAAGTCCAACAATTGATGAACACGACTTTAACACAAAACTTCGTAATGCTATCAAGTTTTTAGAGAAAGGCGACAAGGTTAAAGCGTCAATTCGCTTTAAAGGACGTGCCATTACTCATAAAGAAATCGGTCAACGTGTTTTAGATCGCTTCTCAGAAGCTTGTGCTGAAGTTAGTACAATTGAATCTAAGCCTAAAATGGAAGGACGTAGTATGTTCTTAGTTTTAGCACCGAAAAACGATAAGTAATAGATAGAGGAGGAAATACCTATGCCTAAACAAAAAACTCATCGCGGCGCTGCAAAGCGTTTCAAAAAGACTGGATCAGGTAAACTGAAACGTTCTCACGCTTACACAAGCCATTTATTCGCTAACAAATCTACAAAAGCTAAACGTAAACTACGTAAAGCTGGTGTAGTAAGCGCTGGTGACTTCAAACGCATTCGTCAAATGCTTGACAACTTAAAATAAGTTCGGCTGATATATAGAACAATTAGGAGGTAATATTATGCCAAGAGTAAAAGGTGGTACAGTTACTCGTCAACGTCGTAAAAAAGTTATAAAATTAGCAAAAGGTTACTACGGTTCTAAAAATACATTATTCAAGGTTGCTAACCAACAGGTTATGAAATCTCTAATGTATGCATTCCGTGACCGTCGTCAAAAGAAACGTGACTTCCGTAAATTATGGATCACACGTATCAACGCAGCAGCTCGTATGAATGGTCTTTCTTACAGCCGCTTAATGCACGGTTTAAAAAATGCTGGCATCGAAGTTAACCGCAAGATGCTTGCTGACTTAGCTGTTCATGACGAAAAAGCTTTCGCTGAATTAGCAACAGTTGCAAAAAACAACATTAACTAATTAATTAGTTGAAACCTTAGAAGAATTTTCTTCTAAGGTTTTTTGTTTGTTTTCAAAGAGAAGTGTGAAGTGAATGAAGCTCTAAAGATTTATGGAAGCATCGTTATCGATATGACAAAATCAACATAAAAACTATAGTGATATAGAAGAATATGCATATGAAGTCAGGAGAATTCTCCTGGCTTTTTTCAATTATGCTCGTTTGGAAAGAAGAGTATCTTTCCTAGCCGAAACGACACTGCTATAATGGAAAGATGATATGGAACTTTCATCAGATGAACAATATATGAGCGATGACTGAAACGTATTTGTAAATTAAGGACAAGCTATTTTATAAAGAGGTAGATAGCTGACTTATTCATAAGAACTGAAACATAATAATGAACTTTGAGATGAAACAACATTGTTGCATAAAATGCGATGTTGGAGGAGGACAATAGAATGGACTTACTACAACTATTTAAATTACAAAAAGAATTAGATGACCGTATTGCAAAAGAACATGACTTACAACCGAAAAAGTTGTTAAAAGAAAAAATGCTAGCTCTTCTTGTAGAAATTGGAGAACTTGCAAATGAAACACGCTGTTTTAAATATTGGAGCAATAAACCAGCATCAGAACGTGAAGTAATATTAGAAGAATACGTAGATGGTTTGCATTTTATTTTATCAATCGGAATCGATTTAGGTATTGATAAAAACTTCTTATTCTATAAATGTGCACAAACGAATAAAACACAAGTGGAAATTTTCTTAGACACATATGCGAAAGTAATTCGTTTTACAGATCAACCATCTATCACGAACTATATTGAATTATTTACAAGCTATCTTCGACTTGGACAAGCACTTGAATTTGAACAAGAAGAAATTGAAAAAGCGTATTTAGATAAAAATGAAGTAAATCATCAGCGTCAAACACAAGGAT
This sequence comes from Bacillus cereus group sp. N12, assembly GCF_016483575.1. Classification (NCBI taxonomy): domain Bacteria; kingdom Bacillati; phylum Bacillota; class Bacilli; order Caryophanales; family Bacillaceae; genus Bacillus; species Bacillus cereus group sp. N12. Next base: position 26,889 of record NZ_JAEHBO010000060.1, on the reverse strand, counting down.
ACTAATTTAATTTTTGAATATTTCAATTTCCTTTTGTATAATAAGGTGACTGAAGAAAAAGGAGGGTGTTGGCAATGACAAAATTAGACGCGACATTGACAATGCTAAAAGAGTTAACAGATGCACGTGGTATTGCTGGTAACGAGCGTGAACCACGTGAAGTAATGAAGAAATATATTGAGCCGTTTGCGGACGAACTTTCTACTGATAATTTAGGAAGTTTAGTTGCGAAAAAAGTTGGGGAAGAAAACGGCCCGAAAATTATGGTTGCAGGTCATTTAGATGAAGTTGGCTTTATGATTACGCAAATTGATGACAAAGGCTTCCTTCGTTTTCAAACAGTTGGTGGCTGGTGGTCACAAGTTATGCTTGCACAGCGCGTGACAATTGTAACGCGTAAAGGAGATGTAACAGGTGTAATTGGTTCAAAACCACCACACATTTTACCTCCAGAAGCTCGTAAAAAGCCAGTTGATATTAAAGACATGTTCATCGATATCGGTGCTTCTAGCCAAGAAGAGGCAATGGAGTGGGGCGTACGACCAGGAGATCAAGTTGTACCTTACTTTGAATTCCAAGTGATGAAGAATGAAAAAATGTTACTTGCAAAAGCATGGGATAACCGAATCGGTTGTGCGATTGCAATTGACGTATTAAAACAATTAAAAGATGAAAAACATCCAAACGTTGTATACGGCGTTGGAACTGTACAAGAAGAGGTTGGTCTTCGTGGTGCAAAAACATCTGCGAATTATATCAAACCAGATATCGCGTTCGCAGTAGATGTTGGTATCGCTGGAGATACACCGGGTGTAACGTCAAAAGAAGCGCAAAGTAAAATGGGCGATGGACCGCAGATTATTTTATATGATGCTTCTGTTATTGGACATACAGGTTTACGTGATTTCGTAGTTGATGTTGCTGACGAACTACAAATTCCATACCAATATGATTCAGTAGCTGGTGGGGGAACAGATGCAGGTGCGATTCACATTTCTGTAAATGGTATTCCGTCTATGGCAATTACGATTGCGACACGCTACATCCATTCGCATGCGGCAATGTTACACCGTGATGATTATGAAAATGCAGTGAAGTTAATTGTAGAAGTTATTAAACGTCTTGATAAAGAGGCTGTACATAACATTACATTTAATTAATAGAAAAAAGCGAAGGAGAATCTCCTTCGCTTTTTTATGTGTTAAAAAGGTCTTTCTAATCCTGCGGCAGTATGGGCCCCTAAAATAATTAAACGAGTTAATTGCATGGCCATAAAATGCGGGGTATATATCATCCCTCTTTTTAACCATGACATAATCATCCCGATGTGAGCCCCTGTCACATAACTAATTAGAATATCACGAGGAACCATAAGATTTTTATCATTTGGTTGTGAAATTGATAAGCTTAATGTTAAATGCGTTTGTATTGTTTTCATCATTTTATAAGAGTAGTTTCCTGCAGCTTTATCCCCGAGCATAACATTATAGAAGTTCACGTTTTCTGCGATGTGTTCGAACAGAGCCAAAAATGTTGGATGTGGTGAATCGAATGTAAGTTGAAAATCCTCTTTATTTTTATTTTTCGGTTTGATTACTTCTGCTAGCTTCTCTAACATTTCTTCAATGCTTTTGTCTAATAAGTCGTATTTATCATGGTAATGGCTATAAAATGTAGCGCGATTTACAGGAGCGCGTTCTGCGATATGTTGAACAGTTACATTTTCAAACCCTTTTTCGCCTACTAAAGCGACAAAAGCATCCTGTATGAGTTGTCTCGTCCGCTTTACACGTGGATCATTTGTATTTTTAATAGACATTTTACTTCTCCTCGTTTCATTTTATACACTTAAACAACAAATCGTTATTATATTGTTGTTTAAGCGACATTTCATACTTAAATTGTCGGTTGTAGATTCGAAATAATTATTTATAATTATAAACGATAGTCCTTTAGAAATCAGCACCACTCGCAGGTAGACGAAATCCGGTTTATGCTGCTGAAGGTGTGCTTTTTTTGTTTAAAGGTTAATATAATTAACAATTAAACAATATAAACAATAAGGATGTAAATAGTTTAGAAAAAAATTATATGCGATATAAGGAGAGGAATGCAATGAATCAGTTTCGAAGAATGGTGATTATCAACATTATCACATTAATTGTACTAGTTGGCGGCGGCATTGGCGGTTATTACTATTACAATCAAGCGGAAAACTATTTAAAAACAGAAAATGCAAAAATTGATGGAAAGGTAATTCCAATTGCTTCACCAGCAGCAGGTAAATTGACTGACTGGAAAGCTGAAGTAGGAAAAAACTACAATGAGAACGATAAATTAGGTGCTGTCACTGTAGCTGGAGCAAATGGGGAGCAAACAGTAGACGTAACAATTCCGCAAAACGCGACAGTTGTACAATCAAACGCAACGACAAATGCTTTCGTTGGAGCTGGTAGCCCAATTGCTTATGCATTTGATATGAACAATTTATGGGTAACAGCAAACATTGAAGAAACAGATGTTGACGATGTGCAAAAAGGTCAAGATGTAGACGTGTATGTAGATGCATACCCAGACACGACGTTATCCGGAAAAGTAGAGCAAGTTGGATTAACAACAGCGAATACATTCTCTATGTTACCATCAAGCAACGCAACAGCGAACTATACGAAAGTAACACAAGTGGTACCAGTTAAAATTTCTTTAGATCATAGTAAATCAGTAAATATTGTTCCTGGCATGAATGTGACAGTTCGTATTCATAAGTAAGGGGGAGATGAGATGTCCTCAATTGCAATTGCAGGATATGCACTATTTTGTATAATCGTCTTCTTCCTTGTAAATCGTCTTTTACGAAAGAAAAAAACGAACGTGGGAGAAGAACAAGTCCCAGCCGTAAGTAAAATAGAAGTAAGTAAGGTAGAAACAGAAGAAAAAGAAATTGAACGAAAGCAAGAAATAGAAATTTCTAATGTAGTTGAGTTAGAAACAGGTAAGCAAGAAGAAGTAAAACAAGAAAAAGAAATGCCGAAAAAACAAACGTCTATGCCTATAGAGAATGTGAACGTAAAAGCAGTTGTAACAGTATTAATTCTCGGGATGTTCGTTTCTATTTTAAACCAAACGATCATTAACGTTGCATTGCCTCCGTTAATGAATGAATTTAATGTATCAACTTCAACAGCACAATGGTTAATTACAGGCTTCATGCTCGTAAATGGTATTTTAGTACCGATTAGTGCCTTTTTAGTTTCACGATTTACGTATCGTAAATTGTTCGTAGCGGCAATGTTATTCTTCACGGTAGGATCTATCATTTGTGCTACTTCAGGAAACTTTACAATGATGATGACGGGCCGAGTGATTCAAGCGGTTGGAGCGGGTATTTTAATGCCGGTTGGTATGAATATTTTCATGACATTATTCCCGCCTCATAAGCGAGGAGCAGCTATGGGATTACTAGGGGTAGCGATGATTTTAGCACCAGCTATCGGACCAACTGTAACAGGATGGGTAATTGAAAACTATAGCTGGAACTTAATGTTCTACGGAATGTTTGTGATTGGTTTAATTATTACTTTCCTATCTTTAAAATTCTTTACACTAGCTCAGCCGGTATCTAACACAAAGCTAGATGTATTCGGTGTTATTAGTTCAAGTATTGGACTAGGTAGCTTATTGTATGGATTTAGTGAAGCGGGAAATAATAGCTGGACTAGTGCAGAGGTTGTGATATCACTTATCATTGGTGTAGTAGGTATTGCAGTATTTATTTGGAGAGAGCTAACAACGGACAATAAAATGCTTGATTTACAAGTGTTTAAATATCCAGTATTTACTTTTACTTTAGTAATTAACGCAATCGTAACGATGGCATTATTCGGAGGTATGCTATTACTTCCAGTATATCTACAAAATATTCGTGGCTTTACGCCAATTGAATCTGGTTTACTACTTCTTCCAGGATCATTAATTATGGGGATCATGGGACCAGTAGCAGGTAAATTATTTGATAAATATGGCATTCGTCCATTAGCGATAATTGGATTGGCAATTACAACTTATGCGACATATGAATTTACAAAATTATCGATGGATACACCGTATAGCGTTATTATGACGGATTATATTATACGTTCAATTGGTATGTCATTCATTATGATGCCAATTATGACAGCTGGTATGAACGCGCTGCCGATGAAATTAATTTCTCACGGTACAGCAACGCAAAATACGTCAAGACAAGTAGCTGGTTCAATTGGAACAGCGATCTTAATCACACTTATGACGCAACAAACGACTGCTCACGTAGCGGATTATGGCAACATGTTAACAACGTCAAATCCAATTTTAGTTGATAAAGTACATGGTATGGGCCAAAGCTTAGCGGCTTTAGCTGGATCAGCTCAAGCGGGAGATGCGATGAGCACGCAACTACTATTTGGACAAATCTCAAAGCTATCTGCAATTAACGGTATTAACGATGCATTCTTAATTGCAACGATACTTGCGGGTATTGCTTGGGTGTTATCGTTCTTCTTACCATCAGGCAATAAACCAAATAGAAAAGCAGGGAATTAATTTCCCTGCTTTTTTGTGTTTTTTATGTAGTTAGATATAAAAGATGATAACTAGTTACAGAGCACAATCCTGTTATAACCAAAATCGTCCCCATAGAACGAATACTTGATATTTGTCTGCCACTTATAATAGCTACTAGTCCAGCTAATGAGAAGAAGCACCAATATAAAGTTCCCGAAATTGGAACCATTCCCTCTAAATCTATTCCATAACCTATACAAATGATAGGAACAACGATAAGTGATATGCTAATTAAACCAGCTATAACGATAAGTGATTTTCGATATTTAATTCCGGCAGCAATTAAATAAATGCCAACGATGCCTTCACATAATAACAAAATAGGGGCTAAGATAAGCCAAATAAATAAACCGGTAGATTCCATATGTAATAACTCCTTAATGAATAAAATATGAATCAGGCATGGACAATAGCTGCAAACAGTCCTATTGAGAAAATAATGAGTCCCATGTTGCGTATACTCTTAATTTTTGAATGTACCCCATTCAATCCTGCTAATAAACCAGCTAGAGAGAAAAGCATCCAATATAGGACAGGTGGAATGTGGAGAACGTTCTCTCCATTGATACCTTTGTTTAAAAAAAGTAAAAGGCATTATAACGAATGAAAAGCAAATAATCCCCATTAAGGTAACAAGTAATTTCCGATGTTTAATTTCTGTTACCATTAAAAAATACCACCAGCAATCCCGCATAGTAAGAGAAGTGGCGTAAAAAGCATCCAAATAATACTGAACATATGTAAACTCTTTTATATGAATTAAGTTATATTTTACTACATGAGGTTTATTTTGGATATTATTAATAAAATCGAAAAATAGTTATTGGCGATTTGAAAAGCTAGAGGATAGTGTAACGAAAATTATACTGACGCCTGTCCTAACTTCTGGTGAAGAGGGAGAAAAGAAAACGAATTATCGAAAAGTGCTAACAGAAGAGGAGTTTGAAGTTGTTATAAAAGAGTGAAAGAGGTATCGTGATGATACCTCTTTTTAACTTAAGAATGCTAACATATTATTCATAATATGAAATAACATAGCTGGAATAATGGATTTTGTTTTTTTGCATAAAATAGCCATTAATAATCCCATGAAGAAAGTAATTACCATTACCCCAAGTGAGTATGTATGAGCGATACCGAAGAAGAAGCTTGTTATGATGGCTGCAATCCAAAATGGAAAGCGTTCAGAGAAAAAGTGGAGTAAAAAACCACGGAAAATAAGTTCTTCAAAAATTGGGGTGAGTATCGCAAAGCCGATAAGTAATAATATTTGATACTGTTCAAATACGTCTAAGTTTAGTGCAGAAGCTTGTTGCTTTGTTGCGTCTTGGAACACATATTTTAAAAAGATATAATTGAGCACGATGCTTATAGCGAAGAAAAGAAGTAAGTATACGTATGTGCGCCATTTTTTTAGTACTGTACAGTTAAAGGATTGTAGTAATAATTTTTTTGCGGGTTCAAATTTAAAAATGAAGAATAACAACACAGCTAGTTGTAATCCGATACTTGCAGTGTTTGCAATAGATTCATATAGGGCAATTTGTTTTTTATTTTCGAGTCCGGATGTATAAATTGTTAAGGGCATTGCGAGGAACACAGTAATAAGTCCAGTTCCGAAAAAAGCAAATAAAACGGAGCTAATGAATTGTCCCCATGACATAGAGTATTTCTGTTCATAAGGAAGTTGTGTAGCGGGTTGCATATGTAGAATCACCTCTTTGTATTTGTATATATAATTGTAAGGTGTTTTCATTCTGGATGTAAGATTAAAATATTACATCCAGAATTGTATTTTAAGAAAAAATAAAAGAGGTATCACCCTATAGTGATGCCTCTTTCTCATTGATAACTATGTTCTGCCTTGTTATTTGATTTCGATTGCTCTATTTGCAATTCACGCTTTACCAATTGATCTAATTGCTGAATTGCTTTTAGTGCCTTTTCATAAGAAATCGTTCGGTAATGGTGTGCTCCGCCTGGTTCTTCATCGGCTTCATCTGCCCACTTAATAATGTTTTGTAGAGGTGTTCTTTCAAGTGATTGTTCTACTAGGAAAGAATCAGTATGCAATAGAATTGCAACAGAAATTTCTTTTGCTAGTTTTGGATGTTCTCCTAGTCTAATAAGCAACTTGTGAGCTCTTTCCGCTCCTTTAATTGCATGTATATCATTCTTTTTATATAAGTCATAGTCCCATTCGCCGCCCGTGTACCACGTATGATGTCCGATATCGTGAAGGAAACCGGCTTTTGTCGCAGCATCGACTGAGGCGTGATGCTTTTTGGCTAAGTGAAACGCATGGTAAGCGACAGCAATCGCGTGGACCATTCCAGAACGGTTCACATATTTTTGGGTAATGTGGTGTTTAAAAACTTGTTCAAGCGTAATACGTTGCATAAAACATTCACTCCTTTTATCTAATGATGTATATGAAGAAAAATCGATCGGTTTAAATGTATTTTGAACATTGTACTCCATCAATCAGCGTTAGTAAAGTAGAAATGTTTAGGAGAAGAAAAATTTTATAGACATAAAAGGTCACCTTAGTTTTTTCTAAGGTGACCTTTTATTGTTTATTTTTTTAATCCTTGTTCTAGTGTTTCTAACATTTCGTGCTTTTCATTTTCATCAGCGTTTTTCCAAATGACTTCGAATAAAACACCAAGACCTGGAAGCATTTTTTCTTCACCGCTTTGAATTGCATCGACAATTGTTTCTTGTAATTGATCTTGTGAATTTCCAGATACATTCGCTAATACAGCACCACGTAAATTAAAACTCATTGCTTTCACCTCTTCTTCAGAATTGAAACTGACGTTAGTTTTTGTTCTTTTTTATGTAAATATGTATGAAAAATAGGCTATAATGATAAGACAAGAAGAGAGGGAAATACATATTATGAAAAACATTGATTCAGTACAAAATCCGCGTGTGAAGCAGTGGAAAAAGCTGCAAACGAAAAAAGAACGCGATAAAAAAGGGTTGTTCTTTGTTGAAGGATTCCACTTAGTGGAGGAAGCTTTAAAGGCAGGAGTTGTAACAGAACTTATCGTTTCAGATCAAACAGACCTTCCGAAAGATTGGACAGTGAATGATGTTGAAATGTATATCGTGCCTGAAGCGATTGTAAAAATACTTCGTGAAACAGAAACGACACAAGGTGTATTTGCTGTCTGTGAAAAGCATGAGAAAGAAGTAGCTCTTACTGATGGGAAATTTCTTTTATTAGACGGCCTTCAAGACCCAGGTAATTTAGGAACGATTATTCGTACAGCTGATGCAGCTGGTATTCATGCCGTTGTGCTTGGAGAAGGTTGTGTTGATGTTTATAATAGTAAAGTACTCCGCTCTACACAAGGTTCTATTTTCCACTTACCAATTGTAAAAGGGAACTTAGAAGAATGGGTAGACAAGTTAAAAGAAAATAACGTTCCTGTATATGGAACAGCTCTTGAAAATGGAGTTCCGTATGGGGAAGTAACACCAGCTGGCAGTTTTGCATTAATTGTTGGAAATGAAGGAAATGGCGTACGCCAAGAAATTCTTGCAAAAACGGATCAAAACTTGTATATTCCGATTTACGGCGGGGCAGAATCATTAAATGTTGCGGTTGCAGCAGGGATTTTAACGTATTATTTACAAAGCCCGGTTGCGAACAAATAAAAAACTTCTTATAATAAGTTGAAGTATATTATATTAAAAGTTAAATAACGAAAAACGTTGATAGAGAAGAGTAACTTACAAAATCGCCATATAGGGAGAGAATGCCTTAGACTGAAAGCATTCTTATGGTAGACGGAAGTGAATTCACCTCTGGAGTTGACGCCAGGACCATGTATATGTAAAGGCGTTCCGGTCAGAATTGATCGTTATAACTAATGAGTGGGCAGACATGTTCTGTCAATTTAGGGTGGTACCGCGAATTTACCTCGTCCCTTTTTGGGAGCGAGGTTTTTTTATTTTTAAAATTAGGAGGGTTCCAAATGGAAGCACGTTTAAAAGAGCTAAAGCAAAAAGCGTTAGAGCTTATTGAAGAAGCGAAAGAGCTGAAAGGCTTAAACGACGTACGCGTAGCGTATTTAGGAAAAAAAGGCCCAATTACAGAAGTATTACGCGGCATGGGAAAATTATCAGCAGAAGAGCGTCCACGTATGGGAGCATTAGTAAATGAAGTACGTGAAGCGATTCAAACGCGTTTAGACGACAAAATTGGTAACTTAGAAAAAGCAGTAATTGAAGCGAAGTTAGCTACTGAAACAATTGATGTTACCTTGCCAGGTCGTCCTGTTGAAACAGGTTGTCACCATCCGTTAACAGCTGTTGTTGAACAAATTGAAGATGTATTCATCGGTATGGGTTACGAAGTAGCTGAAGGAACAGAAGTAGAAAAAGACTACTACAACTTCGAAGCATTAAACTTACCGAAAGATCATCCAGCGCGTGATATGCAAGATACATTCTACATTACAGAAGAAACGTTACTACGTACACATACATCTTCTGTGCAAGCACGTACGATGGAAAATAATAAAGAAAAAGGCCCAATCAAAATTATTTGTCCTGGTAAAGTGTATCGCCGCGATGACGATGATGCGACGCATTCACATCAGTTCATGCAAATTGAGGGTCTTGTAATTGATAAAAACATTCGCATGAGTGATTTAAAAGGTACATTGCAAGTATTCGTGAAAAAGATGTTCGGTGAAGATCGTGAAATCCGTCTTCGTCCAAGTTTCTTCCCATTCACAGAGCCATCTGTAGAGATGGATATTTCGTGTATGATGTGTCACGGTAAAGGTTGTGGCACTTGTAAAGGAACTGGCTGGATTGAAATTTTAGGCGCAGGTATGGTTCACCCGAACGTACTTGAAATGGCTGGTTATGATTCAAAAGAATATCAAGGTTTTGCATTCGGTATGGGCGCAGAACGTATCGCAATGTTGAAATACGGCGTAGATGACATTCGTCATTTCTATACAAATGACGTACGTTTCTTACAACAATTCAAACGAGCGTAAGGGAAGGAGAGGATAAGTATGTTCGTATCATATCGTTGGTTACAAGAGTATGTAGATATTAAAGATGTAACGGCACAAGAACTAGCAGACAAAATCACGAAAAGTGGTATTGAAGTAGAAGGTGTTGAAGTATTAAATAAAGGTGTAAAAGGTGTTGTAGTTGGTCACGTATTAGAGTGTGAAAAACACCCAGAAGCTGATAAGTTAAGCAAATGTTTAATCGATATCGGTGAAGAAGAACCAGTTCAAATTATTTGTGGTGCTGCTAACATTGCAAAAGGTTTAAAAGTACCAGTTGCAAAAGTTGGCGCTGTACTTCCTGGTAACTTCAAAATTAAAAAAGCAAAACTACGCGGTGAAGCTTCTCATGGTATGGTTTGTGCTCTTCAAGAGCTTGGCATTGATGGAAAGTTAGTTTCAAAAGAATACGCGGATGGTATCTTCATCTTCCCAAGTGACGCTGAAGTTGGTGCAGATGCACTTGAAATTTTAAACTTACATGATGAAGTACTTGAGCTTGGTTTAACACCAAACCGTGCAGATTGCTTAAACATGTTAGGTGTTGCATATGAAGTAGCTGCTATTTACGGCCGTGAAGTAAAACTTCCAGCTATCGACTTACAAGAAACAGCAGAAAAAACTGCTGACTACATTTCTGTAAGTGTAGAAGCGAAAAAAGAAAACCCATTATATATTGCAAAAATGGTGAAGAACGTAAAGATTGGTCCATCACCAATGTGGATGCAAACGCGCCTTATGGCAGCTGGCATTCGTCCAATTAGCAATGTAGTTGATATTACAAACTACATTTTAATGGAATACGGTCAACCGTTACATGCATTCGATTACGATAAATTAGGTTCAAAAGAAATCGTTGTTCGTCTTGCAAAAGAAGGCGAAAAAATTGAAACGTTAGATGATCAAGAGCGTACGTTACAAGAACATCATCTTGTAATTACAAACGGCACAAAAGCTTTAGCTGTTGCTGGTGTAATGGGCGGAGCTGATTCTGAAGTTACAAATGAGACGGTAAACGTTTTAATCGAGTCTGCATACTTTGCAGGTCAAACAGTGCGCCGTACATCAAAAGACTTAGGTCTTCGCAGTGAATCAAGTGCACGTTTTGAAAAAGGAATCGACCCAACACGTACGTTTGAAGCAATTCAACACGCAGCTGCTTTAATGGCGAAATATGCTGGCGGAGAAGCACTTGAAGGTGTAGTAGAAGCTGATAACTTACAAGTACAAGAGCGTACAGTATCTGTTACGGCTGAAAAAGTAAACCGTGTATTAGGTACAGATATTTCTGCAAGTGAAATGGGTACAATGTTCACAAACTTGAAATTCCCATTCACAGAAGTAGAAGGAACATTCCATGTAAATGTACCAGCACGTCGTCCTGATATTACAATTTCAGAAGACCTAGTAGAAGAAGTGGGTCGTCTGTATGGGTATGATCACATTCCAGTTACATTACCTTCTGGAACGATGACACGTGGTAAATTAACAGCAGCACAAACGAAACGTCGTAAAGTACGTCGCTTCTTAGAAGGTGCTGGTTTATATGAAGCAATCACGTATTCATTAACAAGCGCTGACAAAGCGAAACAATATATGGTGGAGCCAAACGAAAAAGCGCCTGTAGCTCTTGCACTTCCAATGAGTGAAGAACGCAGCCAACTTCGTTTAAGCTTAGTGCCACAATTGTTAGAAGCAGTTTCATACAACGTTGCACGTAAAAACGACAGCGTTGCTTTATACGAAGTAGGTTCTATCTTCTTACCGACAGAAGAAGGAGAACTTCCGAAAGAAGAACAACATCTTGCAGGTGTTATGACAGGCCTTGCTCTTCACCATGCATGGCAAGGTGAGAAGAAAGTAGTAGACTTCTTCGTTATGAAAGGTGTGCTAGAAGGATTATTCGACGTACTTGGCGTTGCAAACCAAATCGCATATGCACCAGCAAAACGTGAAGGTATGCACCCAGGTCGTACAGCTGACATCGTATTAGATGGGGAAGTAATTGGTTTCATCGGTCAATTGCACCCTGAAGCAGAAAAACAATTAGATGTGAAAAATACATTCGTATTCGAACTATCTCTTGTAAAAGTATTCGGTGCAGACGTGGAAGAAACTTACTACGCAGCAATTCCACGTTTCCCATCTATGACACGTGATATGGCTGTTGTTGTAACGAAAGAAACAAAAGCTGGCGAAATGAAGCAAGTCATTGCTGAAGCTGGTGGAGAACTTCTGAAAGACGTAACACTATTCGACTTATACGAAGGTGAAAAAATGGAAGAAGGCAAGAAATCACTTGCATTCTCTATGACTTACTTCGATGCAGAACGTACGTTAACAGATGAAGAAGTAACAGAAGCACATAACCGTGTATTAACAACGGTAGAAGAGAAATTTGGTGCGGAGTTACGTAAGTAATAAGAAGTTGCCGGATCTATTCCGGCAATTTTTTTTATGATACGATTGTCGATATATTATAAAAATCGCCGATATATTTGAAGTTACGGTCGATATATTGCGAAAATCGCTGATATATTTTCTGGTGTCTTGCATCTTTCCCTCGAATGTAGTACATTAATTTTAGTTTAACAAAATGAAAGACGATGATAAGGAAAAGTAGTATATACTATAATCCATAGCGAGTCAGGGACGGTGAGAGCCTGATGAGGCGGTATATGTGAAGAACACCTTGGAGTTGCTAACCGAAATTGAATCTTGTATTCAAGAGTAGACTTAGACGGGAATCCGGCCTGTTACAAACCGGGAAGTATGTATTACATACGAGTTAAAGTTGGTCTTTATGACAAATTGGGTGGTACCGCGAAGTTTAACCTTTCGTCCCTTTATGGATGAAAGGTTTTTTTGTATTTAAATATATCAGCAAAGGAGAATTTCACTATGGAAAACACATTAGTAAAAAGTCTGTATAGAGATACAGAAAAGTATGCAGATCAAACAGTACAAGTATCAGGGTGGATTCGTAACTTACGTGATTCAAAAGCATTTGGTTTCATCGAATTAAACGACGGTAGCTTCTTCAAAAGCGTTCAAATCGTTTTCGATACAGAATTAGAGAACTTCAAAGAAATTGCAAAACTTCCACTTAGCTCTTCAGTTAAAGTAGAAGGTAAAGTAATTGCAACGCCTGGAGCGAAGCAACCATTTGAAATTAAAGCAGAAAAAATTGATATCGAGGGCTTATCAGATTCTGATTATCCACTTCAAAAGAAGCGTCATACGTTTGAATACTTACGTACAATCGCTCACTTACGTCCAAGAACAAATGCATTCTCTGCAACGTTCCGCGTACGTTCTATCGCAGCATTTGCGATTCACCAGTTCTTCCAAGAGCGTGGATTCGTACATGTTCACACACCGATCATTACTGGTAGTGATACAGAAGGTGCTGGCGAAATGTTCCGTGTAACAACGCAAGATTTAAACAACGTATCAAAAGGTGAAGACGGACAAGTTGATGAATCAAAAGACTTCTTCGGTAAAGAAACAAACTTAACAGTAAGTGGACAGCTGAACGCTGAAGCTTATGCATTAGCATTCCGTGATGTATACACATTCGGACCAACATTCCGTGCGGAGAACTCAAACACAACTCGCCATGCAGCTGAGTTCTGGATGGTTGAGCCTGAGATTGCATTTGCTGAATTAGGCGATGTAATGGATCTTACAGAAGATATGCTGAAATATGCAATGAAATATGTATTAGAACATGCACCAGAAGAAATGGACTTCTTCAACAGCTTCGTTGATAAAACAGTTCTAGAGCGCATGAACAATGTGATTAACTCTGACTTCGGTCGTATCACTTATACAGAAGCAATTAAAGTACTTCAAGAATCAGGTGCTGACTTTAAATACCCAGTAGAATGGGGTATTGACTTACAAACAGAGCATGAAAGATACTTATCAGAAGAAATCTTCAAACGCCCTGTATTCGTAACAGACTATCCAAAAGACATTAAAGCGTTCTATATGCGTATGAATGAAGACGGTAAAACAGTAGCTGCTACTGACCTTCTAGTTCCTGGCATCGGCGAATTAATCGGCGGAAGTCAACGTGAAGAAAGAATGGACGTTTTAGTAGAAAGAATTAAAGAACTAGGCATGAACGAAGAGGACTACTGGTGGTACTTAGAACTTAGAAAATACGGCGGTACAAAACACGCTGGATTCGGTCTAGGTTTCGAGCGCTTCCTAATGTACATTACTGGTATGGCTAACATCCGTGACGTAATTCCATTCCCAAGAACTCCAGGTTCTTCTGAGTTTTAAGATATAAAAAAGCGAGAGCAACTGCTCTCGCTTTTTTTATTGAGAAAGGTTGTAATTGCAACCTGAACTTTATAAAGTATTTCACGACTAGAAAAGATGTTGTTCATAGTTCAATTCCCACTTCATATATAAGTAAAACGAATGCGACATTTATATAGGGAAGGGGTTTTTATACAATGGGGGAAATTCCAAGTCATACAAAGTGGACATTGCGTGACAAGTATATAGTAATCACTGGTGCAACAAGTGGTATTGGATTAGCGGCAGCTAAGGTGTTTGCAAAAAGCGGTGCTAAGCTAGGAATCATTGCACGTAATGAAGCAAAAGCGAATGATGTTATGACTCAACTTGAAAATATAACGGATGGGAATGCAGTGGTAGATATATTTTTCGCTGATATGTCTTCCCAACAATCTATACGCCAGGTAGCTACCAATATTTTAGAAAGATGTCCGAGAATTGATATATTAGTAAATAATGCGGGTGCTTTATTTCAAACAAGGCAAATTACAGAGGACGGTTTGGAGATGACCTGGGCGGTAAACCATTTAGGTCCATTCTTACTTACAGATTTGTTGTTGGAGCGTTTAAAAGAAAGTGCTCCTGCTCGCGTCATTACCACTGCATCTCACGGTCACAAAATGGCTAAAAAGGGAATTGATTTCGATGATCTAGATGCAGAACAACTGTATCGCGGTATTAAGAAGTTCATGGGCGGTCCTACAATGCGTTATGCACAAACAAAACTAGCTAACATTTTATTCACCTCTGAATTGGCACAGCGGTTGGAGGGAACGGGTGTTAGTGCTTATAGCTTTGACCCGGGGCTAGTGAATACGAATTTTAACCAGGATAATGGTCTAGCTGCTCGCTTAACTATGGCAGCAATGAAACCTTTCTCCCGTACGCCGGAGAAAGGTGCTGAAACTTTAGTATGGCTAGCAGAATCAACTGGATTTACTAATCAGAGTGGTTATTACTATGCCGATAAACAAGTAGGGGAAATGTCTGAAGCTGCCTTGGATAAGGATGCAGCAAAGCGTCTATGGGACATAAGCGAAAACCAAACACGAGAGTAAAAGAGTAGCGAGTATATGTTCAGATTATTATGTTGAATAGTTTTTTACCCTTAAGTAAAAAGTAACCTTGGGGGTGAGTGCAATGAGTAAAAAAGTGAAAAAAGACCATTCAAGATCAATCCTAGGTTCTCCAGAAGTGGAAGGACAAGGGACAACAACACATGAAACTGGTTCTCATAAAGTATCTTCATCAAATAAGAAGCAGAAACGAAGCTAATATAAAAAAGGGAGAGTCTTGGCGGCTCTCCTTTTTTATAGGGGAATTACTAAAAATGAGTTAATTTAGCGATATAGTTAGGAGAGGAAAATAGTAAATGCAATTACATTGAATCGAGAACACATGAAACAAAAAACAGGAGTTTGTAAGCCCCTGTTTTTGTCGATACTATTTCAATAAGCGAAACGCTTTCTCTGTATTAGCAAAATGCAGTTTTACAAACTCAGGTAATCTTTCTTTACCTACTTTTTGAATTAATTTAGCAGCGGCAATATCAACTTGTTTACCAGCACCTTTTGGAAGTAGCATACCAGCTTTTTTACTTAGTTCGTCAAATTGTTTTACGAATGAGTAACGAGCTAAAATGGAAGCGGCGGCAACAGCTAAATGAACACTTTCACCTTTCGTAGCGAAGTAAACATTTTCACGCTGTACCTGTTTTTGTTTTGCTAAATACTTATAGTATGTATCAGGTTGCGTAAATTGGTCGATTAAGATACCTTCTGGTGTTGTAGGAGCAATTTTCGCTAATAAGTTTGTAATGGCTTTATTGTGTAGTAAAGCTTTTAGCTTACCTTGATTATTTCCTTTATCAAATAGCTCGTTATATTTTTCATTATGAAGAACGAGAGAGCTGTAAGGAACAACGTGAAGTAGTTGTTTTGCAATAGCGGTAATTTGAGCATCGTTTAAGTTTTTGGAGTCTTTTACACCAAGTTCTTTTAAAAGTGGAATTTGTTTTGCGTCCACATATACAGCAACTACTGTCATCGGTCCGAAGTAATCACCAGTACCTACTTCATCTGATCCTGCTATAGACATTGTACCGATGGAAGCAGGCGGTGCAAAACGATGAGAATCGACCGATTTTTTTACAGTTGTTTTCGGTGTTTGAGAGACAGTTTGCCAACGAGAAGCTTCTGCTTCAGCACGTCCACCTTGGAACATTACTTTTCCAGATTTATATGCTGTAATCGTGCAAGATGGCACCTTTGCCATAAAGATACCGCCTTGCGGAATTTTTGAGCTAAGTGCTTGTTTATATTGTTGTTTCATGTCTTCAATTACTGTAGAACTTGTTTGTATTACGATAGAATTTGACAAAATGGTCGCTCCTTTTTTATATTGTTATTTTTATCATATCGGATTGTTCTTTCTGTTTCCATATTATGATGGTTCATGGTATGATAAACTTTAGGATTCTGTACGTGATTGGAGGCCGGTGAGTTGTCACAACAAAAGGGAAATAAAAGTCGAATTAATGTAGAAATATATGGCCAACAGTATTCAGTTGTTGGCGATGAAAGTACAAGTCATATCCGCATGGTAGCAGCGATTGTGGATGATAAAATGCGCGAACTCAATGCCAAGAATCCTTCGCTTGATACGAGTAGACTAGCGGTATTGACGGCGGTAAACGTCATACACGATTACATAAAATTAAAAGAAGAACATGAGAAGTTGAAAGAAAGTATGACAAAAAAAGGAATGGAATAAACATGATTGATATTATTATCATTTTACTGCTTGTTATGGGATTTTTCCTCGGATTACGCAGAGGTTTTATCTTACAACTTGTAAAGTTAACAAGCTTTATTATCGCATACCTTGTTGCATACTGGTACTGTAAAGATTTAGCGCCAGCACTTGCGAAATTTATTCCGTATCCATTTGATAAAAATGTATCTGTTCCAGAATGGATTGATGCAAATAATATTGAGACAGTATTTTATCAAGCAATTGCGTTTATCGTATTATTTATTATTACAAAAATCGCACTTTCATTACTTGGTAATTTGTTAAATATGTTTGCAGAAATACCGGTGTTAAAGCAAGTAAATGCGTTTGCGGGGGCAATCCTCGGATTTTTAGAAGTATATATTATTTTGTTTGTTTTAATTATTGTTGGAAATATTCTTCCGATTGAACAAATACAAACACCATTACAAAAATCATCAATTAGCAAAATAATTGTAGACGATACACCGATTCTCTCTGAAAAGGTGAAGGAGCTATGGCAGACAGGTAGCAGAGTATAACTTCTCTTTTTTCGGAAAGAGAAGTTTTTTTCTATGAAAGAAAGGCGGGGCAATGATGAAAGTAAATAAAAAACAAGTTATTAAATTACTAGAGACAATCGGGCTTTTTATGGAACTAAAGGGTGCGAATCCATTTAAAATATCTGCATTTCGTAAAGCAGCAGCAGCACTAGAAAGTGATGATCGTAGTCTTTCTGAAATTGAAGATTTCACAAAGATTCCAGGTATCGGAAAAGGAACGGCAGCAGTTATTCAAGAATATATAGAATCGGGAACATCTGAAGTATTACAAGAACTTGAAAAAGAAGTGCCAAGCAGTTTGTTACCTTTATTAAAACTTCCGGGCCTTGGTGGTAAAAAGGTAGCTAAGTTATACAAAGAACTTGGTGTTGTGGATATGGAATCGTTAAAAGCTGTTTGTGAGGAAAATAAAGTACAAGCTTTAGCAGGTTTCGGTAAGAAAACAGAAGAGAAGATATTAGAAGCAATTGATCAAGTAGGATCTCGTCCAGAACGTTTACCGATTGCGATGGTATTACCTATTGCCGGGGAAATAGAGGAGAAGTTGTCGAATATTACCGAAGTAATTCGTTTTTCTCGCGCTGGTAGCTTACGCCGTGTTCGTGAGACAGTGAAGGATTTAGATTTCATTATTGCAACGACAGAACCAGCAGCAGTACGTAAACATTTATTGCAATTCGATAATATGATTGAAGTAATTGCAAGCGGAGATACGAAAGTTTCTGTTCGTCTTCAATACGAATATGATATTTCAATCGATTTCCGTTTAGTAAAACCAGAAGAGTTTATTACAACGCTTCACCATTTCACAGGATCAAAAGACCATAACGTAAAAATGCGCCAAATTGCAAAAGATAAAGGCGAAAAAATTAGTGAGTACGGTGTAGAGAACTTGGAAACAGGTGAAGTAAAAACATTCGAGACTGAAGAAGAATTTTTTGCTCATTTCGGTCTTCCATTTATCCCACCAGAAGTGCGTGAAGATGGAAAAGAAATTGAATTAATTAAAGAGTATCCAAACTTAATTCAGTTTTCTGATATACAAGGTGATTTACATATGCATACAACGTGGAGTGACGGTGCTTTTTCTATTGAAGAAATGGTACAGGCATGTCGTGCCCGTGGATATAAGTTTATGGCGATTACTGATCACTCACAATACTTGAAAGTAGCGAACGGTTTAACGAAAGAGCGTCTTCGTGAACAAGCGAAAGAAATTGAACGCATGAATGAAAAGTATCCAGACATTACAATTTTACGCGGAATTGAAATGGACATTTTACCGGATGCATCACTTGATTTTGATGATGAAGTATTAGCAGAATTAGATTATGTTATTGGAGCTATCCACTCTAGCTTCTCACAAGACCGTGAAACGATTATGAAGCGTCTTCGCGCTGCACTTGAGAATAAACATGTTACAATGGTTGCTCACCCGACAGGGCGCCTTCTTGGACGTCGAGAGGGTTACGATGTAGACACAGATTTATTAATTGAACTTGCAAAAGAAACAAATACAGTTTTAGAATTAAATGCAAATCCGAACCGTCTAGATTTAAGCGCGAAATTATTAAAACAAGCACAAGATGCTGGTGTAAAAGTAGCGATTAATACGGATGCTCATACACTTGAAATGTTAGAAGACATGGAAACAGGTGTAGCAGCAGCGCGTAAAGGTTGGATTCAAAAAGATAACGTGATTAACACGTGGGATATTGAACGTTTATTAGACTATATTAAACGTAATAAGTAACACAAGGGGGACCTGCAACATGTTAGAAAGAACGTTGCGTGTATTAGAATACAATAAAGTAAAAGAACAATTACTTGAACATACAGCCTCTTCACTTGGTCGTGACAAAGTGAAGAATTTAGTACCGAGCACTGATTTTGAAGAAATTGTAGAACTACAAGATACGACGGATGAAGCGGCGAAAGTCATTCGTTTAAAAGGGAGTGCGCCATTAGGTGGTATTACTGATGTTCGCTCAAATGTGAAGCGTGCAAAAATCGGAAGTATGTTAAGCCCAAATGAACTACTTGATATTGCAAATACGATGTATGGTAGTCGCAATATGAAACGTTTTATCGAAGATATGGTTGATAATGGTGTCGAGCTTCCGATTTTAGAAACTCACGTCGCTCAAATTGTATCTTTATATGACTTAGAAAAGAAAATTACAAATTGTATCGGTGATGGTGGTGAAGTAGTCGATAGCGCAAGTGATAAACTACGTGGTATTCGTAACCAAATTCGTACTGCGGAAAGCCGTATTCGTGAAAAGTTAGAGAATATGACGCGTTCTTCAAACGCACAAAAGATGTTATCTGATGCAATTGTAACGATCCGTAACGAACGTTACGTAATCCCGGTAAAACAAGAATACCGCGGTGTATATGGTGGTATTGTTCACGATCAATCTGCTTCTGGACAAACGTTATTTATTGAACCACAAGTAATTGTAGAATTAAATAACGCACTTCAAGAAGCACGTGTGAAAGAAAAACAAGAAATCGAACGCATCTTATTAATGTTAACAGAAGAAGTGGCAGTAGAAGCTGATATTGTTTTGTCTAACGTAGAAGTAGTTGCAAATCTTGACTTCATTTTTGCAAAAGCTTTTTATGCGAAGCGAATTAAAGCAACGAAGCCAATCGTAAATAACGAGCGCTACATGGATTTAAGACAAGCGCGTCATCCGCTTATTGATCCGGAAATTATTGTGCCAAATAACATTATGCTCGGTAAAGATTTCACAACAATTGTAATTACAGGACCGAATACAGGTGGTAAAACAGTTACGCTGAAAACGGTTGGTATTTGTGTGTTAATGGCGCAATCTGGTCTTCATATTCCAGTAATGGACGAATCAGAGATTTGTGTATTTAAAAATATTTTCGCTGATATCGGTGATGAGCAATCGATTGAACAAAGTTTAAGTACGTTCTCCTCACATATGGTGAACATTGTAGATATTTTAGAAAAAGCTGATTTTGAAAGCTTAGTTTTATTCGATGAATTAGGTGCTGGAACAGACCCGCAAGAAGGGGCTGCACTAGCAATTTCAATTTTAGATGAAGTATGTAATCGTGGTGCTCGCGTTGTTGCAACGACGCATTACCCGGAATTAAAAGCATACGGATATAACCGTGAGCAAGTTATTAATGCGAGTGTTGAGTTCGATGTGAACACATTAAGCCCAACGTATAAATTATTAATCGGTGTACCAGGACGTAGTAACGCCTTTGAAATTTCGAAGCGCCTTGGATTATCTGATCGCGTTATTGATCAAGCGCGTAACCATATTAGTACGGATACAAATAAAATTGAAAATATGATTGCGAAGTTAGAAGAAAGTCAAAAGAACGCAGAGCGTGACTGGAACGAAGCGGAAGCGCTTCGTAAGCAATCTGAAAAACTTCATCGCGAATTACAGCGTCAAATTATTGAATTTAACGAAGAGCGTGATGAAAAATTGTTAAAAGCGCAAAAAGAAGGGGAAGAAAAAGTCGAAGCTGCGAAGAAAGAAGCAGAGGGCATTATTCACGAACTTCGTCAATTGCGCAAAGCGCAGCTTGTAAACGTGAAAGATCACGAGCTTATTGAAGCGAAGAGCCGTCTAGAAGGTGCAGCGCCAGAGCTTGTGAAGAAACAAAAAGTGAATGTGAAAAACACAGCGCCAAAACAACAATTACGTGCAGGCGATGAAGTAAAAGTATTAACGTTCGGTCAAAAAGGTCAATTACTTGAAAAAGTAAGTGATACAGAGTGGAGCGTACAAATTGGTATTCTGAAGATGAAAGTGAAAGAATCCAATATGGAATACATTAATACACCGAAGCAAACAGAGAAAAAAGCAGTCGCAAGTGTGAAGGGTAGAGATTATCATGTGTCGTTAGAGCTTGACCTTCGCGGTGAGCGTTATGAAGATGCAATGATGCGCGTTGAAAAATATTTAGACGATGCACAGCTTGCAAGCTATCCTCGTGTGTCAATCATTCACGGTAAAGGAACAGGAGCGCTTCGCCAAGGTGTACAAGATTACTTGAAAAAACATCGCGGCGTGAAAAACTACCGTTACGGTGACATGGGCGAGGGAGGCCTAGGCGTAACAGTTGTCGAATTAAAATAGCAAACAACGAAACAAAGGGGAAACCATTATATGTTTATGGACAAACTTGCAAAAGCATTGTTAGCTTGTTGTGGAATATTTTTGGTGATTGGGGTTATTTATTTAGTTGTTTTTGCGAAGTGAAGGAGCGTCAATCGTGGCATAATGATATTGCCATAGATTGACGCTTTTAATATACGAAAAGGAACAAAATATGAAAATCAACCAATACATAAGCGAAGCAAAATCCTGCTCAAGACGCGAAACAGATCGTCTTATTAAAGCTGGACGCGTGGCTATTAACGGCGAAATTTGTACGCACGGTGCTCTCGTGAGCGATGATGATGTTGTAACGATTGATGGGCAGGTTATTGCAAAAGAAGAGAAAGAAAAGGTGTATATCGCTTTTCATAAACCAGTTGGAATTACTTGTACAGCAGCCGATCATATTGAAGATAATATTATTGATTATATCAATTACCCAGAGCGAATCTTTCCCGTTGGACGATTAGATAAAGCATCGGAAGGACTTATTTTATTAACGAATGACGGCGCGATTGCGAATCAAATTTTACACGGAGATCATGAGCATGAGAAAGAATACGTTGTGACAGTAGATAAACCTTTTACAGATTGGTTTATTGATGAGATGTCCAGCGGTGTAAAGATTAAAGATGGAATGACGAAGCCATGCAAAGTGACGAGAGTCGGCCAATCTACATTTCGCATCGTTTTAACACAAGGAATGAACAGGCAAATTCGTAGAATGAGCCGTGCTTTCGGGTTTACTGTAACAAAGCTAAAGCGAGTGCGCATTATGAATATAGAATTACATGAGCTTGAAGTGGGAAAGTGGCGGAGCGTTACAGCTGAAGAGTTAGAAATTTTAATAGGGCAGTTATAGGGAGGAAAAATTTTCTCCCTATATTTTTTTGTCAGAAAAAATAAAACTATTGATTTTTTAAAAAATAGCCCATATAATAAAAAACAACAAGTTTCGACAAGATATTTTATAAAAGTAATGATGAGGACATGAGTTGTTTTCTACGATTCTCAGAGAGGGAAGCCTTAGGCTGTGAGCTTCCTAATACGAAAAGACAATCTTACCACCTCTAAACTTCAAGAGTGAACTGCATGCATGATGCATTGTAATTCTTGGCGGATAAAACCGTTATCAATTTACACGAGCTATAAAATGAGCTTATTTCGTTATAAATTCATTTTATTAGAATAAGGGTGGAACCACGATTTCAACACTCGTCCCTTTGTTAGGGACGGGTGTTTTTTGCGTTCTTTTACGGGGAAGTATGCTTGAAAGAGGAGATGTGACGGGTTTTAATTCAGAATATTTTGTCAATTAATTATTTAGGAGGTTAGTAGAAATGAAATCATCTTTAAAATTTTCTGAGATGTTTGCAATAAGTTTAATGTTATTTGCACTATTTTTCGGTGCAGGTAATATGATTTTTCCACCAGCGTTAGGACAAGGTGCTGGAACAGATGTATGGATCGCGTTATTTGGTTTTATCGTAACAGGTGTTGGATTGCCTTTATTAGGGGTAATCGTTATAGCTCTAAAGGGAGATATTAATGAGCTAGCAGGACGTGTGCATCCTATCTTCGCACTTGTTTTTATCACTGCAATTTATTTATGCTTAGGCGTATTCGTAAGCGTTCCGCGTACAGGGACAGTTGCTTATGAAATGAGTGTTGCACCATTTTTACCAAGTGAGATAGCTAGCCAATCCTATCCACTTGTTATCTTTACATTTATTTTCTTTGCGGTAACTTTCTATTTAGCTTTAAATCCTTCAAAATTAGTGGGACGCATCGGTAAAGTGTTAACTCCAATTTTATTAGCTGTTATTGCAATTATTGTAGGTAAAGCACTTATTACACCAATTGGAGAATTTGGTTCACCGACAGAAGCGTATAGTGCTCCTCTTTTCAAAGGTTTTATTGACGGATATTTAACTTTAGATGGACTGGCAGCACTTGTTTTCGGAAATGTTGTCATTAATGCTTTAAAAGCAAAAGGTGTTACAAATAAGAATAGCATTGCGAAAGTAACAATCTTTGCAGGATTTATTGCAGCACTTGGTTTACTACTTGTGTATTTAGCGCTTGCGTATCTTGGAGCTTCTAGTGTATCGCTTGGAATGGGCGCAAACGGAGGCATTATTTTAACAAACGTTGTAAATCATTTATTTGGTAGTTACGGAACATTATTACTAGGTATCGCAATTACAGCAGCATGTTTAACAACTTCTGTAGGTATTGTTGCAGCTTGTGGAGAATATTTCTCTTCCTTATTACCAAAGCTTTCATATCAAAAAGTCGTTTTCATTTTCTGTGTACTAGCATTTATGGTAGCCAATCTTGGTTTAACGCAGTTAAACGCATTAGCATTACCAATCTTAATCGCCATTTATCCAATTGGAATCGTTCTTATCGTATTATCACTTGTTGAAAACTACGTTCGTCTTCCATTAGCGATGTATGTGGGTGGTATTGTAGGAGCGTTCGCAATTAGTTTCTTTGATGGATTACACAATGCAAATCTTCAAATTGCAGCATTAGCACCTATTCTAAATAAGATTCCATTATATAGTGTAGGAATTGGTTGGTTAGTTCCAGGCATAATCGGTATAGGATTTGGTTATATAGTTTCTAAGTTTCAAAAGCAGGAAATTGCTGTAGAAAAATAGAGAAAAGAGGCTTTCTATAATAGAAAGTCTCTTTTTTATAGAAAAAGTTGTACATAGAGAAATTTAGATATTAAAAAATTTATACGTAATATAGTTGACAAAAAATTTATGAGTAGGCTAAGATTGACTTAGTTGTGGAAATATTGGAAGGGAAGTGAAGGAAAGGGGTTTCTATAACTATAGTGTTGTTATGGGAAGAGGTGAAAGAAGAGGAAAAGGGATAGTTTATTTTTTTTGATTTATATTGAGAATGATAATCAATGAATAAGTTTTATAATTTTTTCTCAGTTTCTATGCCTTCGTATAAGGAATAGGGTGAGATATTATTTTTAATATTCAATGAGAATGATAATCAATAATACTTATGTTACATAAAAGAATGCTAATTAAATATAGGTGGAAAAGGTTATTTTTTTCTTATAAATTGAGAATAATTATCATTTTTAAAAAGTGAAATGCAAGATAAACAAGGAGGAAACAAGAAAAATGAAAAAGTTTTCTGTATTACCCGCTTTTATTATGACATTTGTATGTATGCTAGCTTTTCTTGTAGTGCCGTTCGGACAAGCTTCAGCAAAATTAGCTGACGGTACGTATGATATTAACTACGTAATACAAAAAGCGGAAAACGAGTCAGCTTCAATGGCAAATGATTATTTTGAAAAGCCAGCTAAGTTAGTTGTAAAAAATGGTGAGATGAAAGTTCAAGTTCCAATGAACCATAGTGCTTGGATTACAGAATTTAAAGCACCGGAGAATGGAAATTTTGTTGATGCAAAAGTAGTGAGTAAGGACGAAGCGGCTGATAAAAGAACGGTTGAATTTAAAGTTGATGATCTATCAAAGCCGTTGGGAGTAAAAATTCATGTTGTTGTACCAAGTGCAAACTATGACCACCACTATACAATTCGTTTTGCGTTTGATGCAAATGTAAAAGCTGTAGGTGGCGATAACGGTGTAGTTGCTGCAACAAAAAATAATGACCAAGCGAAAACAGATACACAAGTAAAAGAAGAAAAAACGAAAGTAGAGAATAAAGAAGCGAATAAAGAAACAAATGAGAGTGGAAAAGCTGAGAAAACAGATAATCCAAAAACAGGAGACGAAGCACGTATCGGATTATTTGCAGCGTTACTTCTTGTTTCAGGTGTTTTCTTAATTCGTAAAGTGAAGCTAAACAAATAAATATTTCAAAGGGTGATGAATATATGTTTAAACAATTTAAAATGATTATTGCCGTATTTTCTGTTTTATTTACGTTTATCGCAACACTAGGTTCACAAGATGCAAAGGCTGCTACAAAACTAGCTGATGGGAAATATAATATTGCTTTTACTGTATGGAAAGGCGATAAAGATGAATCGTCTAGAATGAATAGTTATTTTGAAAGCCCAGCAACATTAACAGTTAAAAATGGAAAACAATATGTTTCATTTAAAGTGAAAGATAGTTCTTCTATTAAAAGTTTCCAAGTAGAAAAAGATGGTCAATTTGTAGAAACAACTGTGTTAAGTGAAAACAAAACAGATAATACTAGAGTTGTAGAATTTGAAGTTGCTGACTTGTCAAAAAAACTAAACGGCAAGGTGAAAATTAATATCCCAATTATCAAATACAATGCTTCATATGATATTCGCTTTGTATTTGATGGGAACAGTGTTAAATAATTAATTTTTTATAAAGGAGCGTTATTTCATTGAACAAGTATCTTAAGATTGTTGTTGCAATGTGTCTAATGATATTTACATTTGTATCAACATTACAACCACTTGCAGTTCAAGCAGCTACCAAGTTAGCTGACGGTGAATATTCAATGGGCTTCAAAGTTTTAAAAGATACATCAGATGAAGAATCGATGATGAATCAATATTCAGTAAGCCCGGGAACTTTAAAAGTGAAGGATGGGAAAAAGAAAGTATCCTTTACATTAACGAACAGTTCATGGATTACGAAGTTTGAAACAGAAAAAGCAGGCCAACTTGTTGAGACAAATGTAATTAGTGAAGATAAAGAAAAAGATATAAGAGTAGTAGAATTTGATGTGGAAGATGTAGAGAAGGTATTAAATGCAAAAGTAAAAGTAGATATTGATTTTTTAAATTATCATCATGACTATGATGTGCGCATTGTCTTTGATCAAAATAGTATTAAACCCGTTCATGTAGAAAAGCCAAATGAAAAAGAGGACCCAGCTAATAAGCCAGATCCAAATGAAAAACCTAATCCGAGTCAGAAGCCCGACCAAAAGCCTGACCCAGATCAACAACCAAATTCTAACACAATTACAGATGGTGAGTACAGCATTCCATTTAAAGTGTTCAAAGATCAAACAGATGAAGAATCCAAGATGAATAGTTACATGGTAAATCCAGGAGTATTAAAAGTAGAAAATGGTAAGAAAAAAGCTGTTATAACACTAAAAAGTAGCTCATTAATTAAAAATTTCCAAACGGAAAAAGATGGTGCATTTGTTGATGCAAAAGTAGTGAGTGAGGATAAGGAAAAAGATACAAGAGTAGTAGAGTTTGAAGTAAACGATTTATCTAAAAAACTAAATACAAAAGTATTTATCGAAATGGCATCAAGAAATTATAAGCAAACGCATGATGTACAACTTTTATTTGAACAAGATAAACTTGAAAAAATTAAAAATGAAGAGAAAAAACCGGAAGTAGAAAAACCAGAAGTAGAAAAACCAGAAGTAGAAAAACCAGAAGTAGAAAAACCAGAAGTAGAAAAACCAGAAGTAGAAAAACCAGAAGTAGAAAAAACAGAAGTA